>DATNBJ010000212.1:0-3093 GCA_035572055.1 Thermoleophilaceae bacterium
CGAGTGCGACGCCGACGTGCGCGAGGTCGTGCGGCGCACCGGGCTGCACGCCCGCGCTAGTAGGGTGGCCCGCGTGAACCGCCTCTCCTACGAGACCAGCCCGTACCTGCTGCAGCACGCGGACAACCCCGTCGACTGGTACTCGTGGGGAGAAGAGGCGCTCGCGCGAGCGCGCGAGGAGGACAAGCCGATCCTCCTCTCGATCGGCTACGCCGCCTGCCACTGGTGCCACGTGATGGAGCGCGAGTGCTTCGAGAAGCCGGAGATCGCGGCGCTGATGAACGAGCGCTTCGTCTGCATCAAGGTCGACCGCGAGGAGCGGCCGGACGTCGACGCGATCTACATGGAGGCGTGCCAGGCGATGACCGGCCACGGCGGCTGGCCGCTCAACGTGTTCCTCACGCCGAAGCAGGTGCCGTTCTACGCGGGCACCTACTTCCCGCCGGAACCACGTCACGGGTTGCCGAGCTGGCGCCAGGTCCTGGCCGCGATCGAGCAGGCGTGGCTCGAGCGTCGCGACGAGATCGAGGACACCTCGGCGCAGCTCGTGCAGCGGCTGACCGGCGGCGCGCTGCTCCAGCCCTCCGAGAATGAGCTCGACCCGGCAAAGCTCGACCAGGCGGCGGCGAACCTCCGCAGCGTCTACGACCCGGTGAACGGCGGCTTCGGCGGCGCGCCCAAGTTCCCGCCGAGCTCGGCGATCGAGTTCCTGCTGCGCCGCGGCGAGACGGAGATCACGACGCACACGCTGCGCGCGATGGCGGCCGGCGGCATGTACGACCAGATCGGCGGCGGCTTCGCCCGCTACTCCGTGGACGACCGGTGGATCGTCCCCCACTTCGAGAAGATGCTCTACGACAACGCGCTGCTCGCGCGCGCGTACCTGCACGGCTGGCAGGTCACGGGCGAGCCGTTGTTCGAGCGGATCGCCCGCGAGACGCTCGACTGGGTGCTGACCGAGATGCGCGCGCCCGAGGGCGGCTTCTACTCCGCGCTCGACGCCGACTCGGAGGGCGAGGAGGGGAAGTTCTACGTCTGGACGCTCGCCGAGGTGCGCGAGCTGCTGGGCAACGACGCCGACGTGGCCATCGAGTACCTCGGCATGACCGAGCACGGCAACTTCGAGGGCAAGAACATCCCGGTGCGGGCCAAGGACGGGCTGCCGGAGGCCATCAGGCAGCGGCTCTACCAAGCGCGCTCCCGGCGCGTGTGGCCAGGCCTCGACGACAAGCGGCTGACGGCCTGGAACGCGCTGATGATCTCCGCGCTGGCCGAGGCGGGTGCGACGCTCGGCGAGGAGCGCTACCTGGACGCGGCCAGATCCGCCGCGGCGTTCGTGCTGCGCAGCCTGCGCGACGACCAGGGCCGGCTGCTGCGCACTTACAAGGACGGCCGGGCGAAGCTGAACGCCTACCTCGAGGACCATGCGTTCCTGCTCGAGGCGCTGCTCACGCTGTACGAGTCGAGCTTCGACCCGCGCTGGTTCGCCGCCGCCCGCGAGGTGGCCGACTCGATGATCGATCGCTTCGCCGACGGCGAGCGCGGCGGCTTCTTCGAGACCTCGTCGGATCACGAGCAGCTCGTCGCCCGGCGCAAGGACCTCGAGGACAACCCGATCCCGGCGGGCAATTCGAGCGCCGCCTACGGGCTGCTGCGGCTGGCCGCGCTGAGCGGCGAACACGCCTACGAGGAGCGCGCGCTGGGCGTGTTCAGGCTGCTGCAGGACATCGTCGACAAGCACCCGCAGGCGTTCGCGCACCTGCTCCAGGCGCTCGACTTCCACTTCGCGCAGGTGAAGGAGGTCGCGCTCGTGGGAGAGGACACCGCGCAGCTCGAGCAGGTCGTGCGCTCGAAGTTCCGCCCCCACATCGTGCTGGCCGGCGGTGAGCCGGACGGCGTGCCGCTGATGGAGGGCCGCACGCCGGTGAACGGAGAGGCCGCCGCGTACGTGTGCGAGCGCTTCGCCTGCAAGGCGCCGGTCACCGAGCCGGCCGAGCTCGAGGCGCTGCTCTAGGGCGTCAGCGAATCGAGCGTGAGCACGGCCGGAGCGGCCGCCGGCTCCACGCGGTCGCATTTATCGTGCTTGGCCGCGTACAGCGCGCGGTCGGCCAGCCGCAGCAGACGACCGGCGTCGGGAGCGTGGTCCGGGAAGCCGGCCACCCCGAAGCTGCCGGTGAACGACACGCCGCCCACGTTGAGACGGTGGGCGGCCACGCGCAGCTTCTCGGCCACGCTCATCGCGCGGAGCTGGTCGGCGACCCGCGCCTCCCGGAAGTTCGTCTCGACCAGGGTGCCGCGTTTCTTAGGGCAATTCGCGCCTTGGCGCTAGAGCACTGCGAGGTACCGGTCCAGCTCCCAGCGACTCACCTGGATGCGGTAGTCCTCCCACTCCTGCCGCTTGATCTCCACGTAGCGGTTGAACATGTGCTCGCCCAGCGTGCGCAGCACGAGCTCCGATTCGGATGTGAGCTCGATCGCCTCGCCCAGCGTCTCGGGCAGCTGCTCTATGCCGAGCCGCTTCCGCTCGTCGGGCGACAGGTGGTAGAGGTTCTTCTCCATCGGCTCTGGCAGCTCGTAGCCCTTCTCGATCCCCTCGAGTCCCGCCATCAGCAGAACCGCGAAGGTCAGGTACGGGTTGCAGGCCGGGTCCGGACAGCGCAGCTCCATGCGCGTGGCCTGCTCCTTGCCGGGGTGGTAGAGCGGCACCCGCACGAGCGCCGAGCGGTTGCGGCGCGACCAGGCGCAGTAGACCGGCGCCTCGTAGCCGGGCACGAGCCGCTTGTAGGAGTTCACCCACTGGGCGAAGATCGAGGAGATCTCGCGCGCGTGCTTGAGCTGGCCGGCGATGAAGGCCTTGCCGATCGGCGACAGGAAGTACTGGTCGTCGGCGTCGTAGAAGGCGTTGCGGCCCTCCTTGAAGAGCGACTGGTGCGTGTGCATGCCCGATCCGTTCTCGCCGAACAGAGGCTTCGGCATGAAGGTCGCGTGCCAGCCGTACTTCATGGCGTACTCCTTGACCGTGATCCGGTAGGTCATGCAGTCGTCCGCCATCTTCAGCGCGGGCGCGTAGCGCATGTCGATCTCGTGCTGCGA
>DATNBJ010000213.1:0-2419 GCA_035572055.1 Thermoleophilaceae bacterium
CGAGTTCAGCTCGGAGTCGCTGATCTGCCGCTTCGAGAAGCTCGGCATGAGGTACGGGCCGGTGCGGACCGCCGCCGCGATCTGGGTCGGCGTGGATTGCTTGAGCGCCGGCACGCGGGCGTCCGTCACGTAGCCGCCCTCGGCCACCGCCTGGTGACAGCCGGCGCAGTTCTCGGTGAAGAGCCGGAAGCCGTCGCTCACGCTGCCCTTTGCCGGATCCACGTGCGGAATCCCCGGCCCGGGGGCCAGCGATGCCACGTACGCGATCAGCGCCTGGATCTCGCGGTCGCTGAACAGGACCCGGCGCCGGTACGGCCGCTCGCCCGGGTTCGACAGCGGCATGAACCCGGTGGTGAGGTAGAGGTAGGCGGCCTCGGCGCCCACCCCGCGCAGCGACGGCCCGCGCCCCCGGATGCCCCCGACGCCCTGGTGCGACGTGTTCGACACGATCCCGCGTCCCGCCACGCCATGACACGACGCGCAGTTGCCCGCGTAGAGCTGGGAGCCGAGCTCGACCTGCGAGAGGGCGGTCTCGTTCGACGGGCGTGAGATGCCGCTGGGCGGCTGTCCCTTGGCGATCGCTGTGATCGCGAGTGCCCCGAGCACCAGCACGAGCGGCAGGCGCAGCCTTCTCATCTGCACCCCGAGTACTGGAGGGCGCCGAGCCCGCCCATCAGGATCACGAACAGGAACAGCGTGCTCGTCACCATCCCGACGATGCCGATGAAGTGGACGCGGCCGAGCGGCGGATCGCTGTCGTTGTCCAGCTCCCGGGTGGCGCGGAACGTGGATGTGGCACAGACGATCCCCGTCGCCGCCAGCAGCGCGCCGACGATCGTCGCGGGCAGAGTCCATGCGTGCACCGAGATGCCGCCGCCACCCGGCGTGCAGCTCGCCACGCTCAGGTACTGGCCCACGGTGAACTGGGTGAACCAGGCGGCCGGCGCAACGGCCACGCCCACGAACGTCATGAGTCGCAGGCGCCGGCTCACAGCGACGGGTAGATCTGGGTCAGGGTCACGCAGACGCCGGCGAAGGCGACGAAGTACCAGTACAGGGCGATCACCCGCAGCGCCACCAGCCGGTAGTTCGTCAGCCCGCGGAGCAGCTTGCCGAGCAGCCACAGGTTCAGCAGCAGCCCCACCGCCACGTGCGCGTGGTGCACGCCGAGCAGCGTGAGGTAGATCGAGCCGTAGGAGCTGGCGGAGGCGCTGATCTTGTCGATGTCGCTCAGGTACTCGTGCATCTGGGCGCCGAAGTAGGCGCCCTGAACGACGAGCGCCAGCAGCAGCCACATCCGCACGCGCGCCACGTTCGCCAGCCGCGCGCTGCGCACCGCGCGCCACACCGGCAGCGTGCTCGCCACGAGCACGGCGGCGAGGATGAGCGGCAGCGCCACCTTCGGGTCGGGCACCCCGCGCGGCGGCCACTGCCCGTTCTGGAACGCCAGGTAGAAGTAGGTGGCGATCAGGCAGCCGAACAGCGTGGCCTCGGTCGCGATCAGGAGCGCCATGCCCCACCAGCCGTTCGGCGCGGCGCGCCGCTGCCGGTCCGCATAGGCCGCGGACACGGCGGAGGTGGCCTCCATGCTGCGCGTGACCTCGCTCATCCCTCCTGCGGCTCCTTCGAGTGCCAGGCCACGAGCACGGCCGCCATCGCCGCCGCGCACACCGCCACCGCTGTCAGGTGACCGCCGATCAGGAACGCGAACGCCGCGCTGAGCGCCACCGCGAAGCAGATCGGCCAGGGCGAGTTCGAGGGCATGTCGAGCACCTCGTCCCAGTCGGCGTCGAGCACGGTGCTGGCCGGCGTCTCGTGGCCCTTGTCGAGCACGCGCTCACCGCGCGCGAGCGCCTCCGCGTCTTTCCGGCGGTCCTCCTCGTCCCACATCGGATAGGCGCTCCGCACGTGCGGGATCACCGCGTAGTTGAACTCCGGCGGAGGGGAGCTGGTGGACCACTCGAGCGTCGCGCCGCCGAAGGGGTTGTCACCCGCCGGCGGTCCCCTGAACAGGCTCACGACCAGGTTCGCGAACACCAGCACCAGGCCGGCGGCGAGGATGTACGCGCCGATCGTCTCCGTGAGGTTGTAGCCCTGCCAGCCGAGACCCGAGGGATAGGTGTAGACCCGCCGCGGCATCCCGAAGAGGCCCACGACGTGCATCGGGAAGAACGTCACGGCGGTGCCGGCGAACGCGATCCAGAAGCTGAGCCTCCCGACCCCCTCGTGGTACATCCGCCCCGTGACCTTCGGGAACCAGTAGTAGAGGCCGCCGAGGAGGGGGAAGACCGCCGCCCCGAAGATGATGAAGTGGAAGTGGGCGACGACGAAGTAGGTGTCCGTCAGCTGCTGGTCGAACGGAACCGCGGCGAACATGATCCCGCTCAGCCCGCCGACGATGAAGAAGACGATGAAGCCG
>DATNBJ010000214.1:0-4994 GCA_035572055.1 Thermoleophilaceae bacterium
CCTTGACCGCCGCCTGACGCTCGGCGGGGGAGATGATCAGGCTGGTGCCCGGGCCGACGCCCGACGGCTTCAGCACGTGCGTGGAGCCCGAGCCACCGGTCACCAGGTCGCCGATCAGGGCGCCCATGCCGATGCCGCCGAGGTCGGTGCGAACCGCTCGCGGCGCATCCCATGCGACCCAGGGGAGACGGAAGAAGGTGGTCGGGGACAGCGCCTTCGCGCGTATGCGCTGGAGCACGAGCTGCTGGCGCTCCGCGCGCTGGATGTCGGTCTCGTTCGGGGCGCACTTGTTCTCCCGGATGCGCGAGAACTCGAGCGCCTGCTTCCCGCTGAGGTGATGGGTGCCCCGGTGGAGGCGGAACACGTCGCCGTTCTCGAACACGTTGCGCGACACCACGCAGCGCTTCAGCGTCACGTCGATCCCGCCGAGCGAGTCGATCAGCTTAGGGAAGTCCTGGAAGCTCACCTCGACCACGTGGTTGATCTTCACGCCGTTGCCGAGGAAGTCCTCGATCGTCTTGACGGCCAGGCCGGCGCCGCCGATCGCGTACGCCGCGTTGATCTTCTGCGAGCCGTGCCCAGGGATGTTCGCGTACGAGTCGCGCGGGATGGACAGGCGGCGCACGCTGCCGAACGCGGAGTGCAGAAGCATGATGCTGTCGGAGCGGCCCGGGCCCACCGCACCCGGCTCGTGCTCGCCCTCGGGCCGCTGGTCCGAGCCCAGCACCAGGATCGTGCTGCCGGTGAGCAGGTTGCCGCCATGGGAGAGCGACTCGGTCGCGCTCTTCGGCAGCCCCTTGTTGAGCTGCGCGCTGATGAAAAAGAGGACGACCGAGAGCAGGATCCAGCCGACCACCGCGATCGCCAGCCACTTGAGGCCGCGCTTGACCCAGAACGCCTTGCCACGGCGCGGGGCGTCGGGGTCGCGGCGCGGGCGCTCCTTGAGCAGGTTCTGCCAGCGATCGCCGGGTGAGCTGAGCCGGTCGCGCCAGCGGCGGCGCGAGCGGTAGACCTTGTAGTCCGCCTGCCCGCCTTCGGGTTGCGGGCGTTCCCGGTCGGGCTCCTCCCCCGACCGGTACACCTTGTACTCGGGTGGCTGCTCGGGCGGGCCAGCGCCCGGATCTCCGTCCGTCACGACGTTGTGTATAGCGTTCGGGCATGCCGCCGCGGCGCGTCATCGGTATCGACGCCGGGGGCACCAAGCTGCTCGGCGGCGTCGTGGACGAGACCCTGGACGTCCACCATCGGGTGCACCGGCGCATCGCCGGGCTCGGCCAGGCCGAGCTGCTCGACGCGCTGGTGGACGCGGTCGACGAGGCTCGCTCGGCGGCGCCGGACGCGGAGGAGGTCGGCTTCGGAATTCCCGCACTGGTGCGGCCGGGCACCGGCTCGGTGATGGTGTCGAACCACCTGCCGCTCGACGGCGTGCCGTTCCGCGACCTGATGAGCGAGCGGCTCGGCCTGCCCGTGCGCGTGGACAACGACTCGAACCTGGCGATGCTGGCCGAACAGCGCGCCGGGGCCGCGCGCGGGATCGGCGACGCGGTGCTGCTCGCGCTCGGCACCGGCATCGGCGGCGGGCTGCTGCTCGACGGGCGGATCTACCGCGGCGCCGAGGGCGCCGGCGCCGAGCTGGGCCACATCGTGGTGAACCCGGACGGGCCCGACTGCCCGGGCGACTGCCCCGGGCGCGGCTGCCTGGAGGCGTACGCGTCGGGCAACGCGCTGGGACGCGCGGGCACGGAGGCGGCGCGCGCCAACCCCGACTCGGCGCTGGGCAGGGTGCTGGCGGCCGGCCGGCAGGTCACGGGCGGGCTCGTGACCGAGCTGGCACACGACGGCGATCCGCTCTGCCGCGAGGTGATCGCCGAGGCCGGTCGCTGGCTCGGCATTGGCATCGTGTCGCTCGTGAACATCTTCAATCCCGAGCTCGTGATCATCGGCGGCGGCGCCTCCGCGGCCGGCGACCTGATGCTCGACCCGGCCCGCGAGGTGCTCGCCGAGCGCGGCCTGCCGCCGAATCGAGAGATGGTGACGGTGGTGCTCGCCCACTTCGGCAGCGAGGCGGGGATGATGGGCGCGGCCCTGCTCGCGCTGGAGGCCGCGGCATGAGTGGGCGCCTGGTGGTCTGCCCGACCCCGATCGGCAACCTCGAGGACGTGACGCTGCGCGTGCTGTCGGCGCTGCGCGAGGCGGACCTCGTGGCCTGCGAGGACACGCGCCGGACGCGCACGCTGCTCGACCGCTACGGGGTCAGCGCCAAGCTCCTCAGCTACCACGAGCACAACGAGGAGAAGCGGGCGGCCGAGCTGGTGGAGCGGATGCGCGAGGGGGCGACCGTCGCCCTGGTCTCCGACGCGGGCATGCCGCTCGTCTCGGATCCCGGCTACGTGCTCGTGCGCTCGTGCGTGGCCGCCGGGCTGCCGGTGGAGGTGCTGCCCGGGCCGTCGGCGCCGCTTGCGGCTCTCGTGGCCTCGGCGCTCCCGTCCGACCGCTGGCGCTTTGCCGGGTTCCTGCCGCGCAAGAAGGGTGAGCTGCGCCGTGCCTTGTCGGAGCCCGGCGGCACGCTGGTGGCGTTCGAGGCGCCGGGACGGGTGCCGGCCACGCTGGCGGTGCTGGCCGATGTCGACCCCGATCGCCAGGTGGCCGTCTGCCGCGAGCTGACCAAGGTGCACGAGGAGGTGGTCCGCGGAACGGCCGCCGAGCTGGCGAAGCGCTACGCGGGCAAGCCGCCGAAGGGCGAGGTGGTGCTGGTGATCGCGCCCACGCCGGAGCGCGAGGCGGGCGCGCCGGACGAGGCGGCGCTCGATGCGCTGGCGCGGCTTGTGGAGTCGGGCGCGAAGCCACGCGCCGCCGCGTCGGTGGTCGCCGAGTTGACCGGCGGCAGCGCGAACGCTCTTTACAAGGCGTTCACGGGTTTGAACCGCCGATGAGACACATTCGGCCACGCGCGCTCGCGCTCGCGCTCGCACTGACCGTCGCCGCACCGGCGAGCGCCGCCGACTGGTCCACTCCGAAGAGGATCTCGGACGTAAGCACGTTCGCCTCCCGGCCGTTCATCGCGTTCAACGCGAGCGGCCGCGGGCTGGCCGGCTTCGAGCAGCAGTTCGGCCTGGGGAACGCGGGACACAACCGCCTCTTCCTCGCGAACCGGGATGCCGCGGGAGGGTTCGGCCGCCCGCGCCGGCTGGGCCCGGACGAGCTGTTCCTGGGCGGCCTGTGGCTGGACAGGCGCGGACGTTCCACCGTGCTTGCCGTCTTCAGCAAGGGCGGCCAGCGCGACCGGATGGAGGTGTACAGCGGCGCGGGCGCCGGCAGCTTCGGCCGGCCGCAGGTGCTGCGCACGTCTCCGTACACGTTCATGCGCACGCCCAAGCTGGCGGCCGACGCCGCCGGAGACGCCTCGGCCATTTGGCGCGAGCTGCCGCGCCAGTCGGCCGGCTCCGACGTGGCCATGCTCGCCACCCGCTCGGCGGGGCACCCGTTCGGTCGCGTGCGGCGGGTGTCGAGCGCGGGCGTGGTGGACGTGGAGGTGGCGATGGGCGGCAACGGCGACTTCGTGGTCACCTGGCTGCGCCGCGGCCTGGTGGAGGCGCGCATCGGGCACGGGTCGAAGCTCGGCCCGGTCCTCCGTCTCGCGAACAATCACCGCGAGCGCGGTGTGTCGCTTGCCGTGACGATGGACGCGCGCGGCGATGCGCTCGTGGCATGGACGAGCCACGCCCGCACGCTCATTCCCAGTGCCACCGAGCACGCCAACCTGGCCTACCGTCCGGCCGGCCACGGCTTCATGCCGTTGAAGCAGGTCGCCTCCTGGGGGATCCAGCCCCAGCTGACGATGGGCGGGGTCGGCGCCGCGTTCTATGCCACCGGCAAGGCCGTGGTCGCCTGGAACGGGCGGGATGCCGGCGGCGACGGCGTGTTCGCCGTTCCCGCGACGCGCGGGATCCCCGGCGCCGTGGGCCGGCTTTCCTCGCCGATCCCGCAGCCGGGCGTTGAGGAGCACGACCAGCTCCAGGCGGTCGCGGGCGGTCGCGGCCTGGCCTCGGTGGGCTGGACCCACTTCGGCCCCGCCGGCGCGGCGACCGAGTCCCAGGGCCACCTGCTCGTGTCCGACCTGAGTCCGGCCGGCACGTTCACCCTCCAGCCGGTGACGGGACCGACCGTCGCGGCGCTCGACGCAACACTCGCCTACGGGCCGCGCGACCTGGTGGCGTTGTGGCGCACGCAGGCCTCGGTCCAGGCGTTCACCACACCCCACGAGTTCATAGACGCATCCGCGCGGCGTTAGCCTGCCGCCTGATGAGCCCTCTCCTCGCGCTGCTCGCGGCGATCGCGTTCGTAGTTCCCGCCACTGCGGCGGCGCGCAAGAACGCGTGGCAGCTCAGCGCGCCTGTCGGGCACGTACGAGTACACGCGGCGAACTCCTCGCCACCGGCATGCAGCGCGGGTGCGGGCGCGGTTCTGCTGAAGCGCGACTACACCGAGACCTGGCCGCGGCCGAAGCTATCGGCATGCCAGGATCAGGTGCGCCTTCTGCCCGGCGCCGTTGGTCTGCCGCCCGGCGAACCCGGGAAGTACTTCGCCGCGTAAACGCCTCCCGCACGGCCTTCATGGTCACTCACAGGCGTCCGGGAGGCCGCCCCTGCCTCCAGTGGGACATCGACTTCGCCGACTCGATCGGCGATTGCGCCCCGAGCGACCTCGCGGGCGAGCTGCTGCCGACCCCGCGACCCTCCAGTGGTGGCGCGGCAAACCACGAGCGCACCGTTCACCCGAAGTTCGCGGTCAGCGGGCACGGCTTCCCGGCGAAGGTGACGCTGAAGAAGGTGGTCATCCCCGACGGCTGGGCCGACACCAGGCCTCAGCGCCTGTTTGTCTGTAAGTAGCATCGACCGTCCATGTCGTACTACGTCACAACGCCCATCTACTACGTGAACGCAGAGCCCCATCTGGGCCACGCGTACACGACGATCGCCGCCGACATCCTGGCG
>DATNBJ010000215.1:0-2405 GCA_035572055.1 Thermoleophilaceae bacterium
CGCGTGCAGATCCGCAACCCGGTGATGTTCGTGGTCGAGATCGGCGCGCTGGTGACCACCGTCGCCTGGCTGATCCAGGTGTTCGGCGGCGGGCCGCTCGGCGGCGGCGACGAGCCGGCGTGGTTCACGTTCACCGTCGCGGTGTGGCTGTGGCTGACGGTCGTGTTCGCCAATCTCGCGGAGGCTCTGGCCGAGGGCCGCGGGCGCGCGCAGGCGGCGACGCTGCGGGCGATGCGCACCGACACCACGGCGCGTATGCCCGACGGCACGACCAAGTCGGCGGCCGAGCTGGAGAGGGGCGATCTCGTGGTGGTCGAGGCCGGCGAGCTGATCCCCGGCGACGGCACCGTGATCGAGGGCATCGCCTCGGTGGACGAGTCGGCGATCACGGGCGAGTCCGCGCCGGTGATCCGCGAGGCGGGCGGCGACCGCTCGGCCGTCACGGGCGGCACGCGGGTGCTGTCCGACCGGATCGTCGTGGAGATCACCCAGGAGCCGGGCAAGAGCTTCCTCGACCGCATGATCGCCCTCGTGGAGGGCGCGTCGCGGCGCAAGACGCCGAACGAGATCGCGCTCGGGATCCTGCTCGCCGCGCTGACGCTCGTGTTCCTGCTCGTGATCGTGTCGCTGCGGCCGTTCGCGCTCTACTCGGGCACGCAGATCTCCGTGACCACGCTGGTCGCGCTCCTGGTGGCCCTGATCCCGACGACGATCGGCGCACTGCTCTCGGCGATCGGCATCGCCGGCATGGACCGGCTGGTGCGCCGCAACGTGCTCGCGCTGTCGGGCCGCGCGGTGGAGGCGTCCGGCGACGTGGACGTGCTGCTGCTCGACAAGACCGGCACGATCACGCTCGGCAACCGCCAGGCGGCCGCGTTCATCCCGATGCCCGGGGTGTCCGAGCAGGAGCTCGCGCGGGCGGCGCAGCTCTCCTCGCTCGCCGACGAGACGCCCGAGGGCCGCTCGATCGTGGTGCTGGCGAAGGACTTCGGCATACGCGAGCACGAGCTGCAGGACGTGGAGACCCGCTTCGTGCCGTTCACCGCCGAGACGCGCATGAGCGGCGTGGACCTGAACGGCACGCGGCTGCGCAAGGGTGCGGGCGACGCGATCCTCAACTGGGTGTCCGCCGAGGGCGGGCACGCACCGCCGGAGCTGCGGCCCGAGCTCGACCGCATCGGCCGCGAGGGTGGCACGCCGCTGGCCGTGGCGCGCGACAACCAGGTACTGGGCGTCGTCTACCTGAAGGACACGATCAAGGAGGGGATGCGCGAGCGCTTCGACCAGCTCCGGGCGATGGGCATCCGCACCGTGATGATCACCGGCGACAACCGCCTGACCGCGGCCAAGATCGCCGCGGAGTCCGGCGTGGACGACTTCCTCGCCGAGGCCACCCCCGAGGCGAAGCTCGAGCTGATCCGGAAGGAGCAGGACGAGGGGCGCCTGGTGGCGATGACCGGCGACGGCACCAACGACGCGCCGGCGCTCGCCCAGGCCGACGTGGGCGTGGCGATGAACACCGGCACCCAGGCCGCGCGCGAGGCCGGCAACATGGTCGACCTCGACTCGAACCCCACGAAGCTCATCGAGATCGTGGAGGTGGGCAAGCAGCTGCTGATCACGCGCGGCGCCCTGACCACCTTCTCGATCGCGAACGACGTGGCCAAGTACTTCGCGATTCTGCCGGCGATCTTCGCGACGACGTACGCGGCGTCCGCCGGCAAGGGGCCGCTCGACAAGCTCAACCTGATGAACCTGGGCACCCCGCGCTCGGCGATCATCTCCGCGATCGTCTTCAACGCGATCGTGATCCCGCTGCTCGTGCCGCTGGCCCTGCGCGGGGTTCGCTACCGGCCGGTGGGCGCCACCGTGCTGCTCCGGAGGAACCTGCTGATCTACGGCCTCGGCGGCCTGGTCGCCCCGTTCATCGGGATCAAGCTGCTGGATCTGCTCATCCACGGAGTGTTCGGGGCCTAGCGATGGAAGTCGTCCTGAGCATGGCGCCGGTGATGCTCGAGCTGACCGGCGTGGATCGGCTGCTGCTCGGCATCGGCAGCGCGGACGAGCTGACCGGCGCGATCATTCACGCGAGCGAAAGCCTCGAGCAGTGAGCGAGGTCGCATGCAGACCGGACGCGGTAACTACAAGATCTTCCTCGGGATGGCCGCCGGCGTCGGCAAGACCTACCGCATGCTGCAGGAGGCGCGTGCCGAGGCGGAGGCCGGGAGAGACGTGGTGATCGGCTACCTCGAGCCCCACGACCGCCCCGAGACCATCGCCCTGTCGCGCGGCCTCGAGCTCGTGCCCCGGCGGCGCGTCCCGTACGGCGACGCGGTCGTGCCCGAGATGGACCTGCCGGGCGTCCTGCGCCGGGCCCCCGAGCTCTGCCTCATCGACGAGCTCGC
>DATNBJ010000216.1:0-6063 GCA_035572055.1 Thermoleophilaceae bacterium
AAAACGAGTCCGACCGGATCACAATTCACGGCAGCGTGATCGACGGTGCGGGCGCTCCGATCCCGGATGCGGTGGTGGAGTTCTGGCAGGCCGACGCGCAGGGCCGCTACCCCCACCCGGACGATCCGCGCGGTGGCGAGACGACCTTCCGCGGCTTCGGCCGCTGCGGCACCGATGACGTGGGCCAGTACGCGATCCACACCGTCAAGCCGGGACCGGTGCCCGGCCTGAACGGGGCCATGCAGGCGCCGCACATCGCCGTCTCGGTGTTCGCCCGCGGCCTGCTCGCGCGGCTCTGCACGCGCCTCTACTTTCCCGAAGAGGAGGCCGCTAACGCGGCCGATCCGGTGCTCTCCTCGCTCCCTGAGGGCGCCGCATCTGACACCCTGATCGCCGCCAAGAGCGAGGATGGGTATCGCTTCGACATTCACCTCCAAGGGGAGCATGAGACCGTCTTCTTCGCAGTCTGAGGGACTGTTCACGGACATCTCCGCGCACGGCGCGGTGGCCGCCCACGTGGACGACCGCGCCTGGCTGCAGGCGATGCTCGACTTCGAGGCCGCGCTGGCTTTTGGTTTGGCGGCCGCCGGGCTGGCGCCCCCCGATGCGGCCGAGGCGATCGCGGCGAAGTGCGACGCCGAGCTGTTCGACGTGGCCGAGATCGGCCGCGACGCCGGCGAGAAGGGCACGCCGGTGCCCGGGCTCGTGCGCGCGCTCGTCTGGCAGGTGTCCGACGACGCCGCCCGCCACGTGCACCGCGGCGCCACGAGCCAGGACGTGCTCGACACGGCGGCGATGCTCGTGGCGAAGCGCGCCCTCGGGCCGCTGCTCGACGATCTGGCCGCCGCGGCGGACGCCTGCGCGGCGCTCGCGGAGTCGCACCGGGCCACGCCGGCGGTGGGGCGAACGCTCCTGCAGCAGGCGCTGCCGCTCACGTTCGGGCTGAAGGCGGCGGGCTGGCTCGTGGGGCTGGACGAGGCGCGCGCCGAGCTGGCCGGCGTGCGCGAGCGCGTGCCGGCCCTGCAGCTCGGCGGGGCGGTGGGCACGCTGGCGTCGCTGGGGGACAAGGGGCTCGAGGTGGCGGCGGAGGCCGCGCGGCGGCTCGAGCTGCCGGAGCCGGTCCTGCCCTGGCACACCGTTCGTGTGCGGCCGGCGCTGCTGGCGGGCGCGCTCGGCGTCGCGGCCGGCGTGGTGGGCAAGGTGTCTCGCGACGTGACGCTGCTCGCCCAGACCGAGGTGGGGGAGGCGTCCGAGCGCGGGGGCGACGGCCGCGGCGGCTCGTCGACGATGCCGCACAAGCGCAATCCCGTGGCGGCCGTGTCGGCCGAGGCGTGCGCGCAGCGCGTGCCCGGCCTGGTCGCCACGATGCTCGGCGCGATGACGCAGGAGCACGAGCGCGCCGCCGGCGCCTGGCAGGCGGAGTGGGAGACGCTGTCCGACCTGCTGCGGCTCACCGGCTCGGCGGCGGCCTGGCTGCGCGAGTCGCTCGAGGCGCTCGAGCCCGACCCAGAGCGCATGCGCGCGAACCTCGATCTGACCCACGGCCTGCTGATGGCCGAGAGCGTGGCCACCGCTTTGACCGGCTCGCTCGGGCGCCCGGCGGCGAACGAGCTGCTCGAGAAGGCTTCGAGGGCGGCGGCGTCGGATCACCGCCCGCTGCGCGACGTGCTGCTCGACCTGCCCGAGGTGGCGGATGCGCTCGGCGCCGACGGCGTGGACGCCGCGCTGGCGCCGGAGGCCTACCTGGGCGTGGCCGACGAGCTGATCGAGCGGGCGCTCGCCGCCCACCGCGCATGAGCCTCGACCTCCTTCACACCCTGAACGGGCCGCCGGGCGCGCCGGTGCTGGTGCTCTCGAACTCGCTCGGCACGAGCTGGGAGATGTGGGGGGCGCAGGTGCCCGCCCTCTCCACCGACTTCCAGGTGCTGCGCTACAACCAGCGCGGGCACGGTGGCTCGCCTGCGCCGCCGGGGCCGTATGAGATCGCGGATCTGGGGCGGGACCTGGTCGATCTCCTGGATCGCCTCGAGATACAGCGCGCGTCCATCTGCGGGGTGTCGATCGGCGGCATGACGGCGATGTGGCTGGCGGCAAACCACCCCGAGCGCGTGGCGCGCCTGGCGCTCTGCTTCACGGCCGCCCGCATGCCGGCGCCCGAGGTGTACCCGGAGCGCGCCGCGATGGCGCGCGCGGAGGGAATGGCGCCGCTGATCGACGGGGCGATCGACCGCTGGTTCACGCCGGAGTTCGCGGCGAGCGGCTCGCCGCTGGTGGCGCGCACGCGGGCGGACCTCGCGTCGGTCGATCCCGAGGGCTACGCGGGCTGCTGCGAGGCGCTCGGCAGCATGGACCTGCGCGAGGACATCAAGACGATCGACAAGCCCACCCTCGTCGTGGCCGCAGGCGAGGACGGCGCCACGCCGCCCGATCACGGCCGCCTGATCGCCGACTCGATCCCGGGCGCGTACTTCGAGCTGATCGAGGGCGCACGCCATCTCGCGTGCATCGAGCGGCCGCAGGAATTCACGACCATCGTTCTAGATTTCTTGGAGGGGTGATGGAGGCCTGATGAGCGACCGCGAGCAGGGAATGAGGACGCGCCGCGAGGTGCTGGGCGACGCGCACGTCGACCGGGCGATCGAGAAGACGACCCCGTTCACCGAGCCCTTCCAGGAGTTCATCACCCGCTACGCGTGGGGCGAGATCTGGAGCCGGCCCGGCCTCGAGCGCAAGACGCGCAGCGCGATCACGCTTGCCGCGCTGGTGGCGCTGCGCGCCGAGAACGAGATCGCGATGCACGTGCGCGCCGCGCGCCGCAATGGCATGACGCCCGAGGAGATCTCCGAGGTGATCCTCCACACCGCCATCTACGCGGGCCTGCCGGCCGCCAACGGAGCGTTCGCGATCGCCAACGAGGTGCTGCAGGAGGAGCAGTAGTGGGCAAGCTGGTCTACGCGGCCATCTGCTCGCTCGACGGCTTCGTGGCGGACGAGCAGGGCGACTTCACCTGGGCGGCTCCGGACGAGGAGGTGCACGCGGCGGTGAACGACATCGAGCGGGCCGTTGGGACCCAGCTCTACGGACGCCGCATGTACGACACGCTCGCCGTCTGGGAGACGATGGAGAGCGACGAGCCGGTGATCCGCGACTTCGCGGAGATCTGGCGTGGCGCGGACAAGGTCGTCTATTCGAGGACGCTCGAGGAGACTCGTAGTGCCCGAACGCGGATCGAGCGCGAGTTCGACCCGGAGGCGGTTCGCGCGCTGAAGGAGTCGGCGGACGGCGAGATCAGCATCGGCGGTCCCGAGCTCGCGGGCCAGGCCATGGCGGCCGGTTTGGTGGATGAGCTTCACCTGTTCGTCAATCCGGTGATCGTGGGAGCGGGCAACCCGGCCCTGCCCTCCGGCGCTCGCGTGCGGCTCGAGCTGCTCGGCGAGCGCCGCTTCGCGAGCGGCGTGGTGCAGCTGCACTACGCCGTGTGCAACGCCGAGTAGGACTTCCCGCCGCGCGTGGGAGCGACCGCCGGGGTCGTCCGTCCCGGATTGCCGACCTCGGAAGTAGCCTTCGGGGCGATGCGGATCTCGCAGTCGAACTGGGACGAGATGGTCGGCCACGCACAGGCCGAGGCGCCGAACGAGTGCTGCGGCTACGTGCGGATCGACGACGGCCACGTCGGCGAGGTGTTCCGCTCGCGCAACCTGCGCGAGTCGCCCTACGGCTACGAGCTCGACCCGAAGAGCCTGTTCGCGGCCAACGACCTGGACGACGAGGGCCACGGGGTCGGCATCTACCACTCGCATCCGCGCAGCCCGGCGGAGCCCTCTCAGACCGACATCAACCTCGCGCACTACCCGCACTGGCTCTACCTGATCGTGTCGCTGGCAGGTGAGCCCGAGGTGCGCGCGTGGCGGATCGACGATGGACGCGTCGAGGAAGAGCCGGTCGTCGTCGAGTAGCGCGGCGCTCGTCTGCCCGTCGTGCGGCAGAGAGCACCCGTCGAGCGAACGCTTCTGCGAGCACTGCCGGATGCCGCTCGTGCCCGGGGGCGGCGAGGTGATGGAGGTGCCCCTGAGCGAGGCGCACGAGCGCGCCCGCAAGATCGACCCGCGCTACGCGCGCGGGCGGCTCGTGCCCGTGGCGGGCGCGCAGCAGCAGCCCGAGGCGGAGATGATCCAGGGCCTGCTGCTCGACGCCGGGGTGCCGAGCCTGGTGCGCCGCAGCGCTGGTTTCGACGTTCCCGACTTCCTCGCCGCCGGCCCGCGCGACATTCTCGTGCCCGAGTCGGGGGTGGAGGCTGCGCGCAGCATGCTGCTGGGCGCCGGCCTCGGCAGCCGCATGAGCGGCAGCGGCCGGCCCGACCCCCGCCAGGTGGCGCTCGTTGTGGGCGGCATCTTCGGCACGGGCGGCTTCATCGTCCTGCTCGTCTGGGTGATTTCCCACCTTTGACGAGTGAGATCCCGCGGGCGAGCTGTCCGAAAAAGTCGCTTCACGCGAGAAGCTCGCGGGTAACACGCAACTCTTGCTGCCTGGCGATCCAATGCTCGCGCAGGGGATCGACTGGAGCAAGCAGAACCTTGCCGACCTCACGCAGCAGGCCTCCGGGCTTCAGGTGCGAAAGGTCGACCAGGGAAAGAGCTACCCGGCGCCGCTCGGCACCGTCCCGCGAGTGCGCTTCTTCGGAGCGGGCTTCCCGGATTACCCCTGGCTGTTCGCGACGGACGGCGAATACACCGCGTTCGCGGCCGTCGGCGTCGGGCAGTTCAAGACATCGAGGACTGCCTGCGCGAGGTGAGCGACATCCTCAACGCGCGGGGAACACCGACGAGACCGTGAAGTTCCCGAGCGCGGTGGCGCTCGTGTGGCGCTGGACGGGGCGACGACGGCTGGGCGCTTCTGGATCGGGGTGACGCCGATGGAGGCTGAGCTCCACCGCGACGGCCGGGCGGTGCCCGGCCTGACGAGCGCCGACCACGGCGACGCCGCGCTCGGCCTGCGCGAGCACGCGATCCGCGACACGAACCGGGGCCGCGAGGTTCTTGTGAAAGCGCAGGCTGGACGCGAGGAGAAGCTGGTGGTCAACGGCCCTTGACCGCAGGCCCATCGGTGCGGGAGGGTTCCGCCACGTACCCCAACCGAGGAGGGCTTGTGACCACTTCGACCCCTGAGAGCTTCGAGGGGCAGGCCGCGGTACCCGGCCAGCGAGACCGCACCATCGCCGGCATCGCCGCTGTCCTCCTTCTCATCGGGATGCCCATCGCCTGGATCGGCGGCAAGGACACGTCAGGCGACATCATCGGCGTCGCCGTCGCGCTCATCGTCGACCTCGCCGTGATGACGGCGCTGTTCGTTCTCCTGCTCCCACGGGCGCGGGCGGCCGGCGCGCGCACGGCCCGCACCGTCCTGATCATCGGGATCGTCTCGATCCTGCTCGGCGCCGTGTTCTGGACCGGCCTCGCGATCGCGGTGGGAGCGCCCGCCGTGGCGCTCGGTCTCACGGCCCGGGAACGCGGCCGCAGCGCCGGGGTGATGGTCGGCCTCGTGCTCGGCGTCGTCGCGGTTGTGGCTTCGTTTGTGCTTTTACTGATCGGCTGAGGGCCGCCATGGGGTGGCGGGCGCTCCTGTGGAGTAGCCTGCCGCCCCATGGATTTCAACCCGACGCCCCAGGTCGAGAGCCTTCTCGAGCGCATCAAGGAGTTCAACGAGGAGCACATCTTCCCCGTGGAGATGGAGCTGTTCCGCGCCCTCGACGAGGAGGTGACGGTACGGACCCCGCGCGCCTATCCCGAGGGGCTCGAGGAGCTCCGTGAGCGCGCCAAGTCCGACGGCCTCTGGAACCTCTTCATGCCCGACGAGCGCTACGGCCCCGGCCTGACCAACTGGGAGTACGGGATGCTCTGCGAGGAGATGGGCCGCAGCTTCGTGGCGCCCATGGTCTACAACTGCTCGGCGCCCGACACGGGCAACATGGAGATCCTCGCCGAGCACGGCACGGACGCGCAGAAGGACCGCTGGCTGCGCCCGCTGCTGGAGGACCACGTGCGCAGCTGCTTCTCGATGACCGAG
>DATNBJ010000217.1:0-8195 GCA_035572055.1 Thermoleophilaceae bacterium
GAGCTTCACCGTCACGTTGCCGGCCTTGACCGCGCCCGTGACCGTGGCGGCCTTCGTGTAGGCGGTGCAGCGGCCGTGCTTCACGCGCCTGTGCGTGACCTTGCAGACGGTCCCGTGCCCCCTGCGGACCTTGCGCCCCGCTCGCGCGCGATCGATTCGGACCGTGAGCCGGCCGGTCTCGCTCGAGAACGAGTCGGAGATCGGCGCGGCGAACGGGGCCGTGAGCGCCGGGTTGCCGCCGAGGATCGCCGTGGCGTCGGCGGGCAGGTTCGCCGCTTCCGCATTGCCCGCGAGCACGCCGAACGCGGCCAGCAGGATCGTCGCGGCGCGGCTCATTCCGGCCACCGTAGGAGGCGGGGTGGCCCGGTCGCATCGGGTGTTTCCCTACGTGAGACGAGTGCGAACGCTCAGCTTCGGCAAGCCCGCGAAGGTCGGGCGGCGGCTCGATCGCCTCGGTGCGCTGGAACGACGGCCCGCTCGACGGTAAGACGGTGTCGCCGTACTTCGATCAGCCGATGCAGCGCCTAGGTCTCGACCGGCTCGAGCAGGCGGTGCGTTTTGCGCAGCGCCAGCGTCACACGATCGTCGCGAAGCGTGCCCCAGTTGCGGCGCGGCTCCATCAGGATGTCCTCCGGAGCGGGAGTCGTGCCGCAGCGCGGGCAGGCCGCGGCGTCGTCGAGCTTCGCCCCGCAGGCCGCGTGCTTGAACACGCGGCTGTTCGGGTGCCGGTGGCGCCCGCCCCACACGAGCAGCGAGTGGAGCACGGGCCAGAGGTCGCGGCCCGAGGGCGTCAGCTCGTAGAGGCAGCGGCCGGCGTGGTCGGGATCGGGGACGCGCTCCATGAGGCCGTCCTCCACGAGGCCGCTCAGACGATCCGACAGCACTGCCTTCGGGATGTCCAGGTGCTCCCGGAAGTCGCTGAAGCGCCGCACCCCGAAGAGCGCATCGCGCACGATCAGCATGGTCCAGCGCTCACCGATCACCTCGAGCGAGCGGGCGATCGCGCAGTCCTGGCGCTCGTAGTCCTTGCCAAGCACTCTGTGCAGCCTATCACGCTAGGTTCAATGATTGAACCCATCGTGCTACGGTGTCGGCCATGTGGATCCTGGTTGCGTTGGTACTGCTCGGCACGGGCTGGGGCTCGAACCAGTTCTCGCCCATGCTGCTCGTCTACCACCAGGACCTCGGGCTGAGCACCGGAACGCTGGAGGCGATGTTCGGCTTCTACGCGCTCGGGCTGATCCCCGGGCTGCTGCTCGCCGGCCCGCTGTCCGACGCGCGCGGCCGCCGCGCGGTGGTGATTCCCGCGGCCGCGCTCGCGCTGCTGGCCAGCGCCACGCTCCTCGCCGCCGGCCACTCGGTGGCGCTGCTCTTCCTGGGGCGCCTGATGTTCGGCCTGGCCGCGGGCGCCGTGTTCGGCGCCGGCACCGCCTGGCTGCGCGAGCTGTCGCGGCCCCCGTTCGGTGACGCCGACCACCACACCGCAGCCCGGCGCGCCGCCATCGCGATGACCGCCGGCTTCGCCTTCGGCCCGCTCGTGGCCGGTCTGCTCGCCCAGTGGGCGCCGGCGCCGCGCGTGCTGCCGTACATCCCGCACATCGTCCTGATGGGCGTCGTGCTCGTCGCCCTCCGCCGCGCGCCGGAGACCGTCACGAGCCACGGCAGCACCACCCTCCGCCTGGCCCCGCCCGGCGTGGGCAGCGCGCGCTTTCGCAGGGTCGTGGGACCGATGGCGCCGTGGGTGTTCGCCGCGCCCGCCATCGCCTTCGCGCTCCTGCCGAGCGTGGTGGGCGCCGACCACGCCTCGAACGGGATCGCCCTCACCGCCGCGATCACCACGCTGTGCGCGTTCACCGGCGTGCTGGTCCAGCCGCTCGGCCGTCGCCTCGACGCGCACGGCCGCGGCAACCGCGCCGCCACCACCGGCCTGCTCGTGCTCGCCGCGGGCCTGGCGCTCGGCGCCCTCACCGCCCACGACCAGGCCACGTGGCTGCTGGTCCCCTGCTCGATCGTCCTCGGCAGCGCCTACGGTCTCTGCCTGGTGGCCGGACTCGTCGAGATTCAGCGGCTCGCGGACGAACGCTCGGTCGCGGCGCTCACGGCCGTCTACTACGCGCTCACCTACCTCGGCTTCGCCGCGCCGTTCCTGCTGGCGCTCGGCGCCCGGCTGGCCAGCTACACGCTACTCCTGGCCGGCTGCGCCGCGCTGGCACTGGCCACGGCCGCAGTCGTCACGCGCGGTTCGGAGCAGAACCGCCGCGCGCGTGCCCTGTATGGGGTGAACCACTCAATTGAGTGAGCGTTTGAAAGGCGGGGGGCCTGGGGAAACTCGGCCCATCATGCGGAGCGAGGCCCTTCACACCCTGCGAGAGCTGGACGCCCGAGCGGGCGACGGAATCCACGTCCGCCTGCTCTGGAGCGAGCACGGCGAGCGAGCTCTCGTGGCTGTGGCGGATGAGAAGACCTCGGACGCCTTCGCGATCGAGGTGCCCGAGGGCGTGAACGCGTTGAAGGTCTTTTCGCACCCGTACGCGTACGCAGACGATTCGCGGCTCGTCTACTCGGCCGACGAGTAGTCCTCCGGAGGGCAGCCCGCCACCCACCCGGTCGCCGCTGCCGGCGAGCTAGTGCTCGCCGAACAGCTTGGTCCCGCCCTCCTGCGTGAACCAGCGGGACGTCACGGTCTTCTTGCGCGTGTAGAAGTCGACCGCGTCCGGGCCGTGCGCGTGCAGGTCGCCGAGGAACGAGTCCTTCCAGCCCGAGAAGGGGAAGAACGCGACCGGCGCCGCCACGCCGATGTTGACGCCGATCATGCCGGCCTCGACCTCGTGGCGGTAGCGCCGCACCGCGGCGCCCGACTCGGTGAAGATCGATGTGCCGTTGCCGTAGCGCGAGCGGTTCACCACGTCGATCGCCTCGTCGAGCGTGTCCACGTGCACGATCGCGAGCACGGGGCCGAACACCTCCTCGCCCACCACCGGCATCTCCGGCGTCACGTCGGTGAGGATCGTCGGGCCGACGTAGGCCCCGTCGCTGCGGCCGGGGTCGCGACCGTCGACGAGCACGGTGGCGCCGTCGGAGGCGGCGCGATCGATCCAGCCGCCGATGCGGTCGCGCGCCTCGCACGAGATCACGGGACCGACCGCCACGTCCGGGTCGGCGCCGTTGCCCACCCGCAGCTCGCGCGTGGCCGAGGCCAGCGGCTCGAGCAGCCGCTCCCGCGCGTCGCCGACGGTGACCACCACGCTGCCGGCCATGCAGCGCTGGCCCGCCGCGCCGAAGGCGCTGCTGATGATCCCCGACACCGTCTTGTCCACCACGGCGTCCGGCATCACCACCATGTGGTTCTTCGCGCCGCCGAGCGCCTGCACCCGCTTGCCGGTCGCGCCGGCCCGCTCGTACACGTGGCGCGCCACGCGCGCCGAGCCGACGAAGGACACCGCGTCGATGCCGGGCGAGTCGAGGATCGCGTTCACCACCTCGGCGTCGCCGTTCACCAGGTTCACGACACCGGCCGGAAGCCCGAGCTCGTGCAGGATCTCGTACGCGCGGTTCTGAGTGAGCGGCACCTGCTCCGACGGCTTCAGGATGAACGTGTTACCGCAGACGATCGCGAACGGCAGGAACCAGAACGGCACCATGGCCGGGAAGTTGAACGGGACGATCGCGGCGCAGACTCCCACCGGCTGGCGGATGGTCTCGGCGTCCACCTCGTGCGACACGTTCTCGAGGATCCGCCCCTGCATCGTGGTCGGCGCGGCGGCCGCGCACTCCACCATCTCGATCATGCGGCCGACCTCGGCGCGGGCGTCGGCCCGCGTCTTGCCCATCTCGAGGGTCACGAGGCGAGCCAGCTCGTCGGCGTCGGCCGTCAGCCGCTCGCGCAGCGAGAACAGAATGCGCGCGCGCTCGATCACCGGCGTGTCGCGCCAGCCGGGGAACGCGGCACGAGCCGCGGCCACCGCGTCGTCGAGCTCCGCGGGTGTGGACAGCGGCACCTGCGCGAGCACGTCGAGCGTCGCCGGATCGAGCACGTCGAGGCTGCGTTCCGAGCGCGACGTGACCCAGCGACCGTCCACGTAGTTCTCGATGACGCGTGCCGGCGCCGCCGTCTTGGTCTCCACCTCCGTGCTCACAATCGACCTCCTTCGGGGCTCTCGATGATGCCACGCCTGCGTCAGAACACCGTTTGACATTGTCGAACGCAGGCTGGTAATCTCGCCCCGCAGTTAGGAGGATGGTCCGCGCAGAGTGGGACGGCATCGCGGGCTTGCCCGCGTTCCTACATGCGCCGGAACCGTTTTCTCGCAGTTGAACTGACGGACAACTGGGAGGAGGGGATGTGGCAGCAACCGAGGCAATCCGGCCGCGCCGCCTGGGTTGGCGACAGGGCACGGCAGGTGAGCTGTTAGCCGAGTTCTTCGGCACCTTTCTGCTGATCTGCTTCGGCGACGGCGTAGTCGCGATGGCGGTGGCGGCACTCAACCAATCGGGACGCGGCGACAAGATCTTCGACGCGAGCGGCGACTGGCTGCTGATCGCCTGGGGATGGGGTTTCGCGGTCACCTTTGCCGTCTACGTGGCCGGAGGTGTGAGCGGCGCTCACATCAACCCTGCGGTCACGCTCGCGAGCGCGCTTCGGCGAGGCTTCCCCTGGAAGAAGGTGCCGAGCTACTGGGCAGCTCAGGTGGTGGGCGCATTCGCGGGTGCTGCGCTCGTCTACTGGGTCTACCACAACGCGATCAACAGCTACGAGGCCGCTAATCACATCACCAGGGGCGCGGCCAACTCAGTGCCGACCTACAGCATCTTCGCGACGTTCCCCGCTGGTTACTTCCCCAACTGGTCGGGACCGTTCTTAGACCAGGTGGTTGGCACGGCGTTCCTGGTGGCGTTCGTGTTCGCCGTGATCGACGAGTTCAACCAGCCAGTGAGGGCGAACCTCGCCCCGCTCCTGGTCGGCTTCGTGGTCGTTGCGGTGGGAATCTCGTTCGGCGCAAACGCCGGCTACGCGATCAACCCGGCCCGCGACTTCGGTCCGCGCGTCTTCGCGGCCATCGCCGGCTGGGACAAGATCGCCTTCCCGGGCGACTACGGGAACGTCAACACCTATTTCTGGATACCGATAGTCGGGCCTCTGCTCGGCGGCTGTATCGGGGCCGTGATCTACGACCTCTTCATCAGAGACGTCCTCAGGGCTCGCGGCGAACCACCCGACGAGCACGTCGAGACCGGCGGCAGGACGGCCAAGGAAGAGCCTGTCGAGGAGTTCTAGGGATCTAGGCGAGGCGGCGGTACCGAGAGGTGCCGCCGCTTCCGCCTTTGCTGAGCCCTGAGATGGCGTCCTGGACGCGGTCGATCAGCTCGCGCGGATCCTCTTCGTCGCCCGGGTAGATCGGGCGGCCGAACGCCACGGTGGTGTGGCCGCGCTGGATCAGGCCGCGGCCCTTCGGCATGATCATCGCGCTGCCGCCCACGTGGATCGGAATGAGCGGCGTGCCCGTGGCGAGCGCCAGCTTCGCCACGCCGGTGCGGAAGCCTTCGATCTGGCCGGCCGAGCGCGTGGCCTGCGGGTAGAGCAGGACGTTGTAGCCCTGGCGCAGCAGCTCCGACGCGCTCGCGAGTCCTCTCAGATCGCCGCCGCGGTCGAACGGGAACGTGTTGATCCACAGCGCTGTGAGCACCGCGAAGCCGTGGTTGCGGTAGAAGCGGTCGGCCGCCGCGCCCACGAGGGTCCTCGACCGCCAGCTGTGCGGCAGCGCGGCGAGGATCAGCGGCGTGTCGATGTCGCTCGCGTGGTTCGGCGCGAGCAGCGCCGGCTGCGGCGCGCTCATCAGGTCGTCGGCGCCGATCACGCGCGGCCGCGCGATCGTGCGCGCGAGCGGGAACAGGAGCGACTGCTGCAGCACGTTGCGCGCGGCGCGGCCGGCGGGCTCGCGCAGCCAGGTCTGGTCGGGCGCCGGCGCGGAGCGGGCCCAGGGGTCGTTGCCCGCGCGCCGCGTGCGCCAGCGGGTCGGCGCGCGCGTGCCGCCGGTGCGCTTGTTCGGCCCGGCCAGCCGCTCGAGCGCCCGGCCGCCGCTCGACAGCCTCACGTGACCTCGCAGTAGAAGAGCGGCGGGCAGTGGAAGTGGGTCAGCGAGAAATCGCGGCCCACCACGTGCTCGGCCATCTCGAGTGCGTCGCGCATCGTGTCGGCGCGCCGGAAGCCCATCCGGTGGCACGCCTCGGGATCGCCGCCCACGAAGATCACCTCGCCCAGGTGCTGCAGGCCGTGCGCGCCCCAGTACCACATGTAGAGCGGGTGCACTCCGTGATACGCGTAGGAGGTGCGGTAGAGGTGGCGGTACCACTCGTCCTCGGCGTACTGCTTCTCGAAGCGCTCCTCGATCTCCGCCGGGTCGGTGGTCTGGGGCAGCACCTCCTCGTAGAAGTCGATGTACGAGGGGTGGTGCACCGGGTGGAACTCGCGCTCGACCGGGTGGGTGAAGATCATCACGCCGCCCTCGCGCACGAGCGGCGCGCCCTTGTAGAGGTTGAAGAAGTAGCCGAGCCCGAGGCACATGACCAGCACCGGGTTCATGATCGAGTTGACGTTGTAGGGGCAGATGTAGGGCAGCCCGGCGGTGACCACGTCGGCCTGTCCCTCCACCAGCACGGCCTGCTGGTCGGCGCAGCGGTCGAGCGTGGCCTCGTGCACCGCGTCCACCGCGCCGGCGTTCACGCCGGTGAGCGCGTAGGGCGCGGTCATCTTCTGGAACATCGTGCGGCGCGCCTTGAGCGGCGTCTTGTCGAGCGTGCGCTTGGTGGCCGCGAAGGTGGCCTGCTCGCGCGGCGTCCAGCGGCCCTCGGGCTTGCCGAGGAACGACAGCGGGCCGGCGTACATGTCGTTGTTCAGCGTGGTCTCGATGTGGAAGATCGGCACGGCCGACTCCACGATCTCGCCCTGGCGGCGCGCCGACTGGTGCAGCGCGCTCGACGGCGGATCCATCAGCGAGCGCGAGTGGCGCAGCGTGTGCACGTTGTGGTGCGCGCGCAGCGACCTGTAGGTGCCGAGGCCGATGGGCACGGACTTGTGCCCGCCGTCCATCGTCACGAGGTTGATGTTCACGTAGACGAGCAGGTCGGACTCGGCGGCCCGCTTGTTCAGCTCCACGTGCTCGCCCTGCTCGGTGTCGCCCAGCACGGCGATCTGGTCCGGGTCCTCGGCGTCGTGGTTGTAGAGGCGGTCCGGATAGAAGGCGTCGAAGATGCGCGGGCCCACCGCCCGCCTGAGCTCCGCCGGCGTCATCCGCCGGTGCACCGCCAACGCCGCGATCAGGTGGATGTCGTCCACCCCCGCGCGGTACGCGCGCTCGAGCACCTGCTCGATCACCTGCTGGCGAACGTCCGGCGTGCGCATCTGCGGGAGCGGCAGCGAGATGTCGTCGAACGCGATCGTCAGCCGCATGCCGGGACGCAGCAGCGCATCCAGCGGCTCCATCCCCAGCGGGTTGTCGAGCGCCGCGGCGATCGCGGCCTGCGGGTCGGCGTGGCCCGACAGAGGCGGCGGCGGGTACACGATGCGCGAGCCCACCGGCAGGCGCTCGAGCCGCATCGACTCGCCCGCGTGGAAGAGAACCGGCGGCGAGCTCTCGTTGACCTCGACGACGCACGCCTCGCGCTGTGCCGCCGCGATCGACGGCGTCATCCCGCCGCGCTCGATCTTCGCGGGGCTGCGCACGCTGCGGCGGGAGATCGTGCTCACGCGGCCCGCCTCATGTCGAAGACCGTCTTCACCTTGCCGGCGCGCGCGGCGCGCTTGGACTCGTCGAGCGCGCGCCGGTAGTCGCGCAGCTCCCAGCCGTGGGCCACGAGCCGGCCCGGTCTCAATTTGCGCGCCAGCTCGATCGCCTCGGCGAAGTCGCTCTCGTAGCCGTAGGCGCCGCGGATCTCGACCTCGCGCTGCCACGCCATGCCCAGGTCGGCCGACACCTGGCCGGGCATTCCGACCAGCAGCACCGTGCCGCGCGGCTTGACCGCCGCCACCGCGGCCTCGAGCGAGTCGCCCGAGCCCACGCAGTCGATCACGCTGTCGAAGCCGCCGAGCAGAAGCTCGCGGTTGCCGTATCCCACGAGGCGGCGCGCGCCTGTCATGCGCACGCCCTCCAGGTGCAGGCGGCCGGGCGCGCAGGTGTGGTCCGCCCCAGCGCGGCGCA
>DATNBJ010000218.1:0-7986 GCA_035572055.1 Thermoleophilaceae bacterium
CTGGTGGCCCTGGTGCAGTGCCTCGCGAAGCTCGAATGCGAGGAGGGCTACGCGTCGAGCACATTGCTCGCGGCCGCCGAGGTGCTCGAGGAGAACCGCTTCCTGGCCGCGCGCGATGGCGTGGAGGCGCGGCTGATCTCCCCGGAGGACGGCCGCCGGGTGAGCGTCCGCAACCTCATGGACGACCTGATGCCCGCGCTCTTCTCGCATGCCCAGGACCTGGGCTGCGAGTCCGAGCTGGTCGGCGTGGCCGACCTGCTCGCGTTTCCGTCGGCCGCCGGGCAGCTCGAGCTGGCACGCGGCTCGAGGCGGCTGAAGGGGCTCGTGGAGGCTCTCGCGCAGCAGTTCACTGCGTAACCGCCGCGGCGGGCATGTAAGAGTCCCCGCCATGGCTCACGTGGCACGGCGACGTGCGCTGCGCGTGCGGCCGGCGGTGGCCGTCGCCGGCGGCTGCCTGGCGCTGGCCGCGCTCTCGCTCCTGCTCTCCTGGCGGCCCACGTACGACCCGTGGGCGTGGCTCGTGTTCGGGCGCGAGGTGTCGGATCCCCATCTCGGGTTCAGCACGCTGGCGCACACCGGCTGGAAGCCGCTCGCCGTGCTGTTCACCGCGCCGTTCGGCCTGTTCGGCTCGGCCGCGCCGTTCCTGTGGATGATCGTGCCGCGCGCCGCGGGGCTGGCGTCGCTTGCGCTTGCGTACCGGCTCGGGTCGCGGTCGGCGGGCGTGGTGGCCGGAGTGGTGGCGGCCGTGGCGCTCGCGCTCAGCGCCGACTGGCTGCGCTACATGGCGGGGGCGAACATCGAGCCGATCGCCGTCGCCTGCCTGCTCGGCGCGATCGAGCTGCACCTGAACGGGCGCCGCAAGTGGTCGTTCGTGCTCGTGACGCTGGTCGGCCTCGCGCGGCCGGAGATCTGGCCCGTGGTGGGCCTGTACGCGCTCTACCTCTGGTTCTCGGAGCGGAGCTGGTGGCCGCTGCTCGTCGGCATCCCGGTGATGCTCGGCCTCTGGATCCTGCCCGACTGGGCGGGCTCCAGCGAGCTGTTCCACACCTTCCACTCGGCCACGATCTCCGGCGAGCCCACCGACATCCTCGATTCGAAGTTCCCGGCGGCGACGCTCTTCCGACGGTCCCTGGGCATCCTCGTGGCGCCGGTGTGGATCGCCGCCCTCGTTGGCGCTGTCGTGGCGTGGCGCACGCGCGAGCGAACGGCGGTCGCGGTGCTGGCGGTGGCGCTCGCCTGGTCGGTCGTGACCATCGGCGGGGAGGCGATCGGCTACCCGGCGGTGCCGCGCTACCTCGTGGAGCCGGCGGCGCTGTGCTGCGTTCTCGCGGGCATCGGCGTGGCGTCGCTGCCCCGGCGGGCGTGGGTGATCGGGCTGCTCGTGCTGGCGTTCGCGCCGTTCGTCGTCGCGCGGTCGATCGGCCTCGGCACGCAGGTGAGCGCCGCCAACGAGCGCGCTCGCGACCTCAGCGCGCTCTGGCACGCCGCGGATCAGGTCAAGGGCCCGATCGTCCATCCGATGATCGCGCCGCAGAAGCAGGGCACGGCCCTCGTCTGGAAGCTGCACGTGAAGCTGAACGGCGTGCACGAGAACCCGTCGCGGCAGGTGCGGATCCTGTTCGTGAAGCCGGGCGAGAACCCGCCCGGGATCGAGGAGATGAAGCGCGCCGGCGCGAGCTTCACCCAGATCGCGTCGTCCGGCGACTGGCGGGTGTGGCGCGTGAGCTGGCCGCCGGCCTGATTGGCAGGCCTCTTGCTTCCGCCTGCGGTGCCTGGTTAGCATGCGCGGAGGCGCCGTCGGAGGTGTGATTTGGAGGCTTCAGGCCAGGCAGTGAGCCTCCCCCAGCGGGACCATGCCGCCGGGCGGCTTCTGCTGGCAGCCGGCGTGGGCGCGGCCGTCGCCCTGACGCTCGGGATCTACAGCAGCGTCCACGATCCCGCGAACGATCTGTCGATCACGCTCGGCTTCTCGACGACCTTCACGATGAAGGTCTGGCTCTCCACGGTCGCGGTCGCGTTCGCCGTCGTCCAGGTGCTCTCTGCCGTGTGGATCTACGGCCGCCTGCCACGTCGCTCAGCCCCCGCCTGGCTCGGCACGGCGCACCGCATATCGGGTCGGCTCGCGTTCCTCGTCAGCCTGCCGGTGGCCTACCACTGCCTCTACCAGCTCGGCTTTCAGCACTCGAGCACGCGAGTCCTCCTGCACTCGATCTGCGGTTGTCTCTTCTACGGTGCGTTCGCGGCGAAGGTCGTGATCGTCCGCTCGCGTGGTCTACCGGGCCTCGCTCTGCCGATCGCCGGCGGACTCACGTTTGCGCTGCTGGCCTACACCTGGCTGTTGAGCGGGCTCTGGTACGTCCACAACCTCGGCTTTCCCTCCCCCTGATGCTGCGCGCGGTTGACCGCGGGCTGGCGCTGGTCTGCGTGGCCGCGGCGGCGCTTGTGCTGATCCTCCTGTTCGCCGGGCCGAGCGTCATCGGGGCCAAGAAGACGACGGTCTACTCGGCGCCGAGCGGAGCTGCGCGCACGGCCGCGGGGGCCAAGCTCTTCACGAGCTCGGGCTGCGGCAGCTGCCACACGCTCAAGGCAGCCGGTGCCGGCGGTGCGGTCGGGCCCAACCTGGATCAGGTGCGGCCGAGCGCCTCCAGCGCCGCGGCGATCATCCGCTCGGGCGGCGGCCCGATGCCGGCCTTCGCGGACAAGCTCAGCGACGCGCAGATCAGCGCGCTCGCGAGCTACGTCGCGAGCGTGGCCGGGCGCTAGGAGGCGTCCGGCTTGCCCGCGGCCTCCACCATCCCGGGCCGCAGCTTCATCACGTAGACGGTCGCGCAGCCGAAGTGCTTCACCTGCTCGAGCAGGCCGGCGAGCTCGCCCGTCAGGTCGTGCAGCTTGCGGCAGTCGGCGAACAGATACCGCGCATGGGTGGAGACCACGAACTGTCGCGCCCGCTCGCCGGTGATGCGGCCCTCGAACACGGAGTCCGACAGTGCTCTGCGCGTCTCGAAATTGGGCGACCAGGAGATCGCGCCCACGTAGGTCTCGCGGCCGGTCGTGTACGGGATGAAGAAGCCCGAGTAGGCGGGAGCGAGCACGCCGCCGGGCCGCGGGTCGTGCGCGAGGTACTTCAGCGCGTGCTCCTCGTCCGGGAAGATGAAGTAGGGGTCCGCGCCCAGGTGGACGTTGTTCGCGGCCACCTGGATCTTGTGGGCGAAGCCGGGCAGGATGAGGAACGCGAGCGCGAGCGCGACGAGCGCGGGACGCGGCTTCGGCCAGACGCTGGCCACTCCCTGCACGGCGAGGATCGCGAGCGGGATCGTGAGCCCCTGGAACGAGTGGTACGGGAAGGTGCCGACGGGCTGCAGGTACACGGCCAGCGCCGCGAACGGCCAGATCCGCACGGCCTGCTCCTGCCACGTTCGCGCGGGCAGCCGGTAGGCGAGCGCGGCGGGCGCCGCGAGCGGCAGCAGCGTGAGCACCATCGCCCACCAGGGCCAGTTCCAGGACGGCTGGGCGCCGGCCGCGTTGGCCTTGGCGGCGAGCTTCCAGGACTCGTCGGCCGCCGAGAGGATCGCGTAGTAGGCGAGCGGGATCACCGCCGCGACGATGATCGCGAGGTAGCGGACCGGCGGTCGCTCCCGCGTGGCTAGCCAGCGCCACGCCTGAACGCCGGCGACGATCACACACAGCTCGGCGCCCTGCCACGGCTGGAGGTACGCGATCAGGAAGGCGCCGGCGCAGAGCAGGATCAGCCGCCTGCGCGACTCGATCCCCAGCAACACGAGCGGCAGCAGGAAGACCGCGATCGCGGTCATCAGGTAGCCCCACAGGTACTGGCCGCTCCACATCTCGCCGGAGATGAAGTCGAAGATGTACTGGCGTCCCTTACCGCCCCAGTGCGTCCAGGTGACGAAGGCGGACGCCGGCATGACGGCGAACAGGCCGATGATCAGCGCGGTGAGGCGCTGCCCGCCGGGCGGCAGCAAGCGGCGGACGTAGAGCAGCGTGCCCGCGAACGTCAGCCCGACCGCTACGGGCTTCCAGAGCTGGTACGAGAGCGGGATCGAGATCCCGAGCAGATCGTGCGCCATCGCCGACAGGAAGAAGCCCGGGTGGAAGAACGGGCGGTCCCCGGGGGCGAGATCGAACATGTTCCCGATCAGCACGTGGTGGGCCGAGTCGCGGATCCAGGCGAAGTACTGGAGCTGGTCGGCGGGGAACAGGCCGTCGGATCCCGAGAGCGGGCGGCCGCGCGTGGCGAGCGGGATCAGGATCGCCAGCGAGGTGCCCGCGAGCACCAGCAGGACGCCCAGCTCGTAGCGATCCAGGCCGAGGCGCGCAGCCAGGGAGTCGATGCGCGAGCGCCTCGCACCCGAGGAAATGGCCAGATTCACGGTGGGCAAAGGTAGTACGTTGGGCGAGTGTCGGCGGAAACCACTTCCGACGCCCGCCTCCCTTTCGATCTCTCGGAACTGCGCACCCGGACGGTGCGCGGCGTGGCGATCAACAGCGCTTTTCTGATCCTCGTCGAGGTGATGTCGCTCGCGCAAGGCCTGATCGTGGCGCGCGTGCTCGGGCCGAGCGAGATCGGGCTGTACGGGATCGTGTCGATCACGGTGATGACGCTGATCGCGCTCAAGCAGGTGGGGATCGACGAGGCCTACGTGCAGCAGGACGAGGCCGACCAGGAGGCCGAATTCCAGCGTGCGTTCACGCTCGAGCTGGGGCTGTCGGCGCTGTTCATGGCGGCGATCCTGATCGCCGCGCCGATCCTGGTGGCAGTCTACGGCGACGACCGCCTGCTCCTCCTGACGATCGCCGTCTCGTATCTGCCGATCGCGTTCGCGCTCCAGGCGCCGCTGTGGATCTTCTTCCGGCGGATGGACTTCATCCGCCAGCGCAGCCTCCAGTCGCTGGTGCCGATCGTGACCTTCGCGGTGACCGTGCCGATGGTCCTCGCCGGCGTGGGCGTGTGGTCGCTCGTGGTCGGCGCGGCGGCGGGCAACCTGGCCTCGGTCGTGATGTCGATTTGGCTGTCGCCGTACCGGCTGCGGCTGCGCTTCGACCGCGTCGCCGCGCGGCGCTATCTCGCCTTCTCGTGGCCGATCTTCGTGGTCACCGCCTGCGGGCTCGTGATCAACCAGGGCCAGGTGCTGGCGCTGAAGCTGCACGGCGGCCTGGTGGGCGCGGGCTTCATCGCGCTGGCTGTGACCTTGACCCGCTACGCCGACCGCGCCGACCGCGTGGTCTCCCCCACGATCTACCCCGCCATCTGCGCGGTTCGCGACCGCGGCGACACGCTCGTTCAGATCTTCTCCGCCGCCGCACGCAGCACCGCCGTGTGGGCGCTCGGGCTGGGCGCCCTGTTCGTCCTCTTCGCGCCCGACCTCGTGCAGTTCGCGCTCGGGTCGAAGTGGGAGGGCGCGACCGTGCTGCTCCAGGGCCTTGCCGCCTCGGCCGCGCTCTACCAGTTCGGATTCACCTGGATCGCGTTCGCGCGGGCGCTCGGGCGCACGCGGCCGCCGGCGCTCGAGGCCGTGGTCGCCGTGATCGGATTCCTCGTCTTGGCGATTCCCGCGCTGGCGATCTGGGGACAGACGGAGTTCGTGATCGCTCTGGGGATATCCGCGCTCGGCGTGCTCGCGGTGCGCCGCTACTGGATCCGGCAGCTCCTGCCCGGCGTGCCCTTGTCGCGGCTCGCGTTCCGGGCTCTGTGGCCGCTCGTGCCGGCGGCCGCGGCGCCTCTGGCGATCCGCTTCGCCCTCTGGGGCGGCCACCGCTCGCTCGGGCAGGCGATCGCCGAGCTGATCGCCTTCCTCGTCACGTACGCGGCCGCGACCTACGTGGCCGAGCGCGGCCTCGTGCGCGAGCTGCGGCAGGCCGCGCGCGTATGAACGACGAGGGCGCGGCGCGCATCCGCGCGATCGTCCAAGCCGTCCATGCCGATTCGGTGCTCGACCTGGGTGCCGGCAACGGGGAGATCGGGGCCGAGCTGGCGCTGCGCGGCGCGGAGGTCACCTGTGTCGAAGGTCGGATGGAGAACGCCGCCGACATCCGCGCCCTGCGCGACCGGCGCCAGATTCCCAAGCACCGGCTCGAGGTGCTGGTCAGCGACGTGCGCAAGCTCGAGTGGGACGTGCTGGGCAAGTTCGACGCTGTCTTGTGCAGTGGGCTCCTCTACCACCTGCCCTTGCCCGACGCGCTCGAGCTGGCGAGACGCATGCACGCCGCGTGCAGACACATGGCGGTGATCGACACCGAGGTGGCGTGGGGACCGCTCGTGGAAGAGGCGGGCTACGCCGGGCTGCGGTTCAAGGAGCGCCCCGGGCGCCTGTCCGCGCTCGACGAGCGGGACAGCTTCTGGCTCACTCGCGCGTCGCTGCACGCGCTGATGTACGACGCGGGCTTCGCCTCGAGCTGGGAGCTCGGCTCACCGGGGCAGCCGCGGCGGCAGACGCGCGCCACGGTGGTGGCCTATGTCGGCGAGCGCGTGGAGCGGCTGGAGCTCGAGCCCGAGCGTGTGCTCCCGGACGCGCGGCCGGCCGAGCCCGCGCCCAGCCGGCTGGAGCGCGCGCGGATCAAGCTCGCGCGCTTCCGGCGATGACGCTCTCCGTGGTCATCCCGACGCGCGACCGCGCGCCCGTCCTCACGCGCGCGCTGGATGCGCTCCGGCAGCAGGCGCCGGAGGAGGTAGTGGTCGTCGACGACGGCTCCAGGGACGACACCCCCGAGGTGATCGCCCGCAACGAGTGGGTGCGCAGCGTGCGGCTCGACGGCAACGGGCGCTCTGCGGCGAAGAACGCCGGCGTCGAGGCAGCCACCGGCGAGGTGGTCCTCTTCATGGACGACGACGTGATCGCCACCGAGGGCCTGGTCGCGCGCCACGCGCGCCACCACGCCGAGCACCCGGAGGAGCGGGAGGCGCTGCTCGGGCACGTGACCTGGGCGCCGGAGCTCCGGATCACGCGGCACATGCGCTGGCTCGAGCAGGGCGGGCCGCTGTTCGCCTACGACGAGATCGCCGACCCGGAAAACGTCCCGTTCCGGATGCTCTACACGGCCAACGTCTCGCTGAAGCGCTCGTTCCTGGAGCCGTTCGACACAGAGCTGCCGATCTACGAGGACACCGAGCTGGCCTACCGCCTGAGCAAGCGCGGACTGCGGCTGCGCTACGACCCGGAGGCGCTCGGGCACCACCTGCGCGAGGAGACGCCGGAGCGCACGGAGAAGCGCATGGAGGAGGTGGGCCGCGCCGCCGCGCTGCTGCACGCGAAGTGGCCCGAGCTGTACGAGCCGCCGCCGCGCATGCGGGCGATCGGGAACGCGAAGGCGGCCGTCACGATCGCCCTCAGCCATGCCGGCTACCACGGCCTGGATGACCGGATCGACGATTGGCGGGCCGCCCGCGCATTTGCGCGGGGATACGAAGGTCGGTTGTACTAGTTGCATGATCAGCGGTTGGCTCTCGCGCGCGGCCCTGCGCCGCGACGCACCGCGAATGCCCGGTTCGCCCCCACCCGGCCCGGACCGCTTCCCGCTGTTCGACTCGCTCCGCGCGATCGCGGCGCTCACGATTCTGGTCAGCCACCTCACCGGGCTGACGAACTTCGGGTTCCTGCACCGCTACTTCACCCACTTCAACGTCGGGGTCACGGTCTTCTTCCTGATCTCGGGGTTCCTGCTCTACCGGCCGTTCGTAAAGGCGCACCTGGAGGGGAAGCCGCGCCCTGACCTGGGCGCCTACGCGTGGCGGCGCTTCCTCCGAATCGTCCCGGCCTATTGGGTGGCTCTGACCGTGATCAGCGTCTGGCTCGGCCGCGACAGGATCCTGGCCGGCCACGGGATCGTCTACCTGCTGTTCGGACAGATCTACCGGCCCACCCTGTTTCTCGGCGGCCTTGGCCAGGCCTGGTCGTTGTGCGTGGAGGTGACGTTCTACGCGTTCCTCCCACTGTGGGCGCTGCTGATGGCGCGCCGCTCTCCGGCGGC
>DATNBJ010000219.1:0-8965 GCA_035572055.1 Thermoleophilaceae bacterium
GAGGACAGCTCCACCTGCGCCTCGTAGAGGTCGTGGCGCGCCCACCGGGCGTGGACGCCCATCGCGCCGAGCAGCTCGTGGCTCGAGTGCGAGAGCGCGTGCGTCTGGCGGTCGACCAGCAGCAGCTCCTCCTCGATACCCAGCGTGAACGCCACGTCAGCGCCCCAGCGCGGACTCGGCCGCGATCCGCCCGAACACGAGCGCCGCCGCCAGGCCGCTCGAGTAGCCGCCCGTGGAGATCCCGCCGGCGTCGGTGCCGGCCACGAACACCCCGTCGGCCGCGCGGGCCGATGTGTCGATCGCAAGCCCGCCGAGGGTCGTTGTGATCGCGGCCGTCACCTCCACCCGTGTGCGCCCGTCACGCCGCTCCACCACGGCGCCCGCCCGCTCCGCCGCCGCGATCATGTCCCCGACCGTGCGCGTCCGCACTCGCTGCGACAGAGCCGGGTCCTCGACTGTGTAGAACGCGCGGGCACCCGGTTGCCGGGCGGTCCACTGCACGACGTCGATCTCCGACCACGCGCGCGTCTCGAAGCGCTCGCCGCGCCGGTTCTCCACCGTGGCATGGCGCGCGTAGAGCTGCGCGAGGGGCACGAAGTCGTCCTCGGAGATGCGCGCGGGCGGCGCCGGCATGTTGCGACCGTAGAACTCGTCGAGGCCGTCCGTCAGCGACGCGCCCGAAGCCAGGCCGAGCCGCAGGCCGTCACCCGCGCTCCACGGATTGGCCCGGAGCGGCAGCGCCTCGGGGGTCACGTAGCGGCGGACGAGCTCGGCATCCCCCTGGAAGCCGCCGGTGGCGAGCACCACCGGCACGCCGTCCGGCAGCTCGACCAGCGGCTCGCCGAGCCGGACGTCGGCGGCCAGCGCCCGCACGAGCGCGCGGGTGTCGAACCGCAGCCCGCTCGTCAGCGGATTGCCGGTGTCGCGCTCGAGCACGGGCACGCCCAGCGCCTCGAGCCAGTCGAGCGCGTCGTCGAGCTGCTCGAACAGCACCCGCTGGAGCTCGGGGTCGCCGCCGGGGCACTCGGCGCGGAAGGTCTCGAAGTCGCGGTGGCGCCACGCGAACCCGCTCGACAGCAGCATCGAGCCGCCCGCGCGAGAGCCCTTCTCGTACACGGTCACCGAGGCCCCGAGCTCCCGGGCGCGTGCCGCCGCAACTAGGCCGGCCATACCGGCGCCGGCCACGACGACGTCCATCGCTACACGAGCGAGAAGCTCGCCTTGTGCTCGACGTACTCGAGCTTCAACCGGTCGGGACCCCAGACGAACACCGCGTAGGTGTTGTCGGTGTCCTTCACTTCGGCGATCTCGAGCCCGCGCTCCTCGGCTTCCTTGAGGTGGTCGCCCGCGGACTCCACGAGGAGGCCGAAGTGGTTGAGGAGCGGCCGCTCGGGCAGGCTGCGCCCGCCGCGCTCGAAGCGGATCTCGGCCTGCCCGGCGAACAGGTCGCCGTCCTCGCGGCTGAAGCCGAGCTCGCTCAGGGCATCGAGGGTGCTGCGCGGATCGGGCACGCGAAGCAGCACGTGATGCAGGTCGTAGTCGGCCATGGCGTTCACCTCGACCAGCGAGAGGCGGAGACCACCCGGGGCGTCGAAGGTCACCGAGCCATCGGAGTCGAGCTCCAGCTCGAGCCCCTTCGGCAGCGCCTCGAGCGCGCGGTCGAGGTTCGTCACGGACAGCCCGACGCACGACAGCGGACCCGGCTCGCGCTCACCCTCGGCCGCGAAGAGCGTGAGCTTTCCACGGCGGGCGTCGGCACCGACGAGCGTGAACGCGTCGGTGCGTTCTATGTCGTGCATCCCGACGTGCTTGATGAGGTAGTCCGCGAGCTCGTCGCGATCCTGCACCCAAAGCGCTACGTGATCCAGGCTTTCGATCTTCATGGTCCGCGCCACATACCCTGTTCGAGGGGGACGAAACTTAGCTCACGCCGTCAGTCGGACCGGCGCGAAGGCCGTCGGGTCCCCGGCGCCCTCGGATCGGATCACGTGCACCACCGCGTTGATCAGGGCCAGGTGGGTGAACGCCTGGGGGAAGTTCCCGAGGTGGCGGCCGGTCTTCGGGTCGAGCTCCTCGGCGTAGAGCTTGAGGTCGCTCGAGTGGGCCAGCAGCTTCTCGCAGAGGTCGCGCCCGCGCGCGTACTCGCCGATCTCGACCAGCGCCGACACCAGCCAGAACGAGCAGATCAGGAACGTGCCCTCGCTGCCGCCGCCCAGGCCGTCGTCGGTCTCCTCCGGCCGGTAGCGCAGCACGAAGCCGCCCTCGGTCAGCTCGTCGGCGATCGCCAGCACGGTGTTGCGGATGCGGTCGTCGCCGGGGGGCAGGAAGCGCAGCAGCGGCATCAGGAGGTTCGACGCGTCGAGCGCCTTGGTGTCGTAGTGCTGGGTGAACACCCCGCGGTCGTCGAGGGCGTTGGCGAGGATGTCCCCCTTGATCTCCTCGGCGGCCGCGAACCAGCGGTCCGCCATCTCCCCGTCCTCGCGGAGCCGCGCCAGCCGGGCGCCGCGGTCGGCCGCCACCCAGCAGGCGACCTTCGAGAACGTGAAGTGCTTCGGCTCGCCGCGCACCTCCCAGATCCCCCGGTCCGGCTCCCGCCAGCGCTCGAGCGCGGTCTCCACCTGGCGCGACAGCATCGGCCAGAGCTGCTCCGGGAAGTAGTCGCGCGACTTGGTGTGGATGTAGACCGAGTCGAGGAACGCTCCCCACACGTCGTGCTGCTCCTGGTTGTAGGCCCCGTTGCCGATGCGCACGGGCCGCGAGTCCTCGTAGCCCGACAGGTGGTCGAGCGTCTTCTCTTCGAGGCGCGCCTCGCCCTCCACCCCGTACATCACCTGGAGGGGCCTGTCGCCGCCGCCACAGGCATCCGCGAGGAAGTAGAAGAAGTCGTTGGCCTCGTAGTCGAAGCCGAGCGTGTAGAGGCCCCAGAGCCCGAACGTGGAGTCGCGGATCCAGGAGTAGCGGTAGTCCCAGTTGCGAGCGCCGCCCGGCGCCTCCGGCAGCGAAGTGGTGCCCGCGGCCGTGAGCGCGCCGGTGGGGGCGTAGGTCAGGCCCTTGAGCGTCAGCGCGCTGCGCTGCAGATAGCTGCGCCATGGGTGGTCGGGGAACTCGCCGCGGTCGAGCCACTGGCGCCAGTACTCCTTGGTCTTGTCGAGCCGCCGGCCGGCGTCCTCGAAGTCGCGCGGCAGCGCCTCCTCGTGGTCGCTCACCCAGGTGAGCGCGGCGTAGCAGCCCTCGCCCTCTTTCAGGAGCGTGCGCGCCTCGCAGCGCCGCCCCTCGAAGCCCACGCGCAGGTCGGTGCGCAGGTGCACCTCGAGGTCGTCCACCCCCTTCGCGCGCGCCACCGCCTGGTGGTAGTCGTCGTCGACCCACTCCCAGGTGGGCGACTTGCTCCCGTAATCGAACATCGGCTCGCAGTTCAGGTTGATCTCGACCGAGCCCTGGGCGCACTCCACGAGCCGCAGGAGCACGTGCTCCGCGTCGTAGTCGGTCGGCGGCCGGCGGTGGCTCGACTCGTGCGTTCGATCGTGGTGCCACGGGCCCATCAGCAGCGCGTCGCGCACCACCGCCCAGCCGCTGCGCGTCATCCACGTGGTCTCCACGACCATCGTCCCGGGGAGGTAGCGGCGGGCGGCGGGAACCGCCACGTCGACCGGACCCAGCCTGAACGTGCCCGCGTCCCGGTCGAGCATCGCGCCGAAGATGCTGGCGCCGTCGACCCTCGGAACGCACATCCACTCCACCGCGCCGCTGGGGGCCACGAGGGCGGTGACGTGGCAGTCGGAGAGGAACGCGTAGTCCGCGATCGGCGGGAACGGGCTGCGCGGCTTGGAGTCTTGAAGGGCGCTGGTCACCGCGGGAGAGAGTACGGAGTGCGGCAAGCGGAAAGCGGAGCGCGGCTGTCCGCACCCCGCAGTCCGCGCTTCCGCGTTCCGCCCTATTGCACCGTGAACGGGATGTGCTGCCCCGCCGCGTAGTGCCCAGGCATGTGGCAGACCAGCTCATAGCTGCCGGGCGCCAGCTTGACCGTGAAGCTGTCGCTCTGACCGCCCATCAGGTGCTTGCCCTCGCCAAGCATGTCCGCCGGCTCGCCGTTCACGATCTTGGCCGGGGCCTTGACGATCCCGAGGCCGTGCATCGACACGCCGAGGTTCTTCGTCTGGAAGGTGACCTTGCCGGCCTTGACCGTCGGGGTCGGGGTCTTGATCCACATGTCGCCCATCGTCACCTGGACGGTGCCCGGCGCGGTCGCGGCCTGGTCGGTGGTCGCCGCCGGCTTCGGGGCCGCCGGCACCTTCGGCGCTCCGCTGGTGTGCAGGATGCCCGCGGCGCCCTTCACCATGTCGCCGAACGAGTGGGTGACGAAGGGGAAGTTGCCCTCCTGGTCGAGCGTGAACTCGACCCAGCCGCCCTGGCTCGGCGCCAGTGAGATCGTCTGCGAGTCGTGCCCGACGACGCCCTCGATGTGGGTGGTGTCGAACACGGTCCCGATCACGTGGAAGGCGCTCCACTTGCTCGGGCCGGCGTCCAGCACGTACATCCGGATCTTCTCGCCCTTCCTGACCGTGATCGGGTTGGCCTTGTACTGGTTCGCGTAGCCGTTGAAGGCCATCACGTCGGGAGTCTCGGCCGCCATCTTGGCCATGTCGGCCGGCTTGCCCGGAGCGCCGAGGTAGAACTCCTCCTGGGTCAGCCACAGCTCCTTGCCGACCGGCGGCAGGTTGCGCGGCTTGACGACCATCATTCCCATCATCCCGGCGCTCGTGTGCATGAGGACCGGCTGCGTGGCGCAGTGGTACATGAACACGCCGGGGTGCTTGGCCACGAAGCTGATCGTGATCTTCTTGCCGGGCGCGACGTCGATGTAGTTCTTGTTGGGCGCCACCTCGGCCGAGTGGAAGTCGATCGAGTGGGCCATCGTCACGCCCATCTTCCTGCTGCCGCCGTTGACGAAGGTGATCTGCACCTTGTCGCCCTGGCTCACGACGATCGGCGGGCTGGCGGCGGTGCCGCGGTAGGCCTTCCCGTTCACGGCGTAGCTCCAGGCCTCGGTCGGCGCCAGGTTCGGGTCGACCTGGGTCACGTGCTGGAAGACGTCCACCGTGAACTTCTTCACGGCGCCCGGGGGCACCGCCGGGAGTGTCGGGTCGACTGGCTGGAACTTCTCGAACGCCACGCCCTTCGAGTCCGCGAGCGTCGGAGCCTTCGCCGGGGTCGCGGCCGCGGCGGCCGGCGCGGCCACCCTCTTCACGACCGTGGTGGTCTCGCCGCGCGAGGTGCCGTGAGCCAGCGCGGCGATGGCGAAGATCACCGCGAGGACGGCGACCACGCCGACGAGGCCGATCCCGACCCACACCCAGCTGCGCCAGACCTTCTCCTTCTCTTCGGCGAAGCCCTCGGCCTCGTGGTAGTCGATGCCCGACGTGGCCCTTCGGGGCTCTTGGTCGGGTGAAATCTGGGTCGTCATCTCGTCCTCCTGGGCCTTGTTCTTTTCACTCGGGAGAATCGACCAGCGTGCCTCCGCCATGGGCCCTGAGCCGCCGAAAAGTCATGCGATCGCCGACTCAAGGCCATGCCCGCCGGGAATGAGGCAAACCACGGAGAGGCGTCCGTATTAGCCCGCATTGAGCGTTTACAGAGGCAGCTGTAGCCTGTGACCATGCCAATTAGGCATGACCCACCGGCACCGGACCTGGGCGAGCTGCGCGCTCTGTGCGTGGCCGCTGACCTCGGCAGCGTGGGTCGCGCCGCGGTCCGTCTTCACGTCTCCCAGCCGTCGCTCTCGAAGCGGCTCGCCGCGCTCGAGGCGAAGGTGGGAACCCAGCTGCTCGAGCGCTCGCACCGCGGCGTGACGCTCACGGGTGCCGGACGTCGCCTGTACCGCGACGCCCGGCCGCTGCTCGAGCAGGCCGACCAGGTCGCCGACGTGATGGTCGGCATCCGCAACACGGGCACGGTGGTGCGCCTCGCGTCGAGCCACTCCGCCACGGAGGCGTTCGTGGCCGCGCTGCTGGCGGGGATTGGAGACGGACAGCGCCTCTCGATCGAGCTGGTCACCGCCAACTCGCTGGTGGTGCGCGCGCTCGTGGCCGACGGGCGCGCCGACATCGGCGTGGCCGCCTCCCGGCCGGACCACACGCCGTACCCGGGCGTGCGCGAGGCGGTGCTCGCGGCCGACGCGATCGTCTGCGCGGTGCCCCCCGCCCACCCCTGGGCCGAGCGCGGCCACGTGACCCAGCAGCGCTTCCTCACCACGGCGATGGTGGTCCGCGACCCGTCCTCCAACGCGCGCTGGACGGTCGACGCGGTGCTGGGCGCGAACGACCTCGAGGCCGCCGAGCCGCTGATGGAGGCCGCCACGCCGCGAGCCGCGACCTCAGAGGCCCGCAGCCGCAACGCACCCGTGCTCCTGAGCCGCCACATCGTCGCCCAGACCGACTTCGTGCCGGTCTCGGTGGAGGGCCTCGAGTTTCCGCGCAGCTACGTGCTGCTCACGCCCGCCTACGGCGAGCCGAGCGGCGAGGTGCGCGAGCTCATCGACCGCATCCGGGATCACGTGCGGATCTGGCTGCGCTGAGCGTCAGCCGACGTGCTGCGCCGCGGCCGGATCCAGCAGGACGGTCAGCTCACCGGGCTCGGGACGCACCAGGCTCGCCGGCGCGTCCGGCCCCGGCCGCATGCCGCCGAAGGCGCGGGCCACCGCCTCGGCCTTGTCCTCGCCCGCCACGAGGAACACCACGTGGTTCGCCGCGTTGATCACCGGCAGGGTCAGCGAGATGCGTGCCACGAGCGGCGCCATGCCGGGCGACTCGACCCCCACCACCGTCTTCGTCCGCTCGCCGAGCTCCGGGTTGCCGGGGAACAGCGACGCCAGGTGCGCGTCCGGCCCGAGGCCGAGCAGCAGCAGGTCGAACTCGGGCAGGAACCCCTGGCCGAACACCCCCTCGAGCTGCTCCGCGTAGTCGCGGGCGCCGTCCTGGGGGCCGAGCTCGCCACGCATGCGGTGCACCGCCTTCGGCTGGATCTTGGAGAGCAGGGCCGCGTTGGCCATGGCGAAGTTGGAGTGCTCGTGCTCCGGCGGCACGCAGCGCTCGTCGCCGAACCAGATCTCGGCGCCCGACCAGTCCGCGTCCTTCTCCGCGGCCATCTCGTAGGCCACCCGCGGGGTCGATCCGCCGGTGAGCACGATGTGCCGCCCCGCGGAGGCCGCCTCGGCGAGCATCTCCGCCACGCGAGCGGCGGGGTCGTCCAGCACCTGGATGTCGGGAGCGCTCACGAGAGGAACGCCTTGGCGCAGCTCACCGCCGGGCTGTAGGTCGGGTCGCGCAGAAGAGCCTGGCGGATGCCCTCACCGAGGATGCCGGCCTCGCCGCGCGACGCGCCGAGCACCACCCAGCTCGATTCCGTGCCGTCCTTGGCGCGGCGCTTGGCGGCCAGCCCGCCGGACGCGCGGTCGAGCGAGATCGACACGCCCGTGGTCGTCTCCACCGTGATCCCGCCCAGGCCGGGAGCGCCGAGGTCGGGCGCCGGCTCGAGGTCCACGCGCACGTCGACCTTGCCGGCCCGGGCTCGCGCATGATGCCGGCCGTTCTCGCTCACCAGCGCGGCCGGCTCCCAGCCGAGCCGCGACGCGAACCAGCCGAGGAGCAGCACCGCGCTGACCACCGAGTCCGGGCGGTGGCGCACCACCACGTGGCTGATCTGGCGAAGCGCGGGGCGCCACAGCGGCGGGTCGAACGTGGCGGCGATCCGCTCGCGCCACGGCGTGCTGCGCAGCCAGGCGAGGTCGACCACGTAGACATGTGCGGCCAGGTCACACACGCGGTTCACGGCGGCGCGCATGTCGGGCAGATCCGAGGAGTCGAGCAGCACCACGTCGGCCAGCCCGCGCATCGCGTCGATCGCCTCGTCGTGGCCGTGCGGCGCCCACACGACCGTGATCAGGTCGGGCAGGATGAGCGGGTCCACGATCGAGTCGAGCCGCTTCAGGTGGCCGGGCCCCACGCGCACCTCGACGCGCTCCTCGGCGGCGCTGATCCCGCCTTCCTCGTTGGCGGGAGCCATCAGCGTGGCGCGCGCGTCGAGCGTGGTGCGCCCCTCCTCCACCGCGCAGAGGATCGTGCGGGATGGGTGGTAGCGGCCCACTCGCTCGAGCCGGTTCAGGATCTCGCCGCGCCAGGCGCGGTCCACCACGGTCACCATGTTCACGACCCGGGCGGGGGCCACGCCCAGCCCCTTCGCGTGCTGCTCCTCCAGCAGGTTCCGGAGGGCGGCGTCGATGTCCGTCGGCGTGGTGTTCTCGGCGGCCCAGACCTCGACGGTCACAGCGGCCGCCACTCCCTGCCCCCGAGGAGGGCATCGGCCTCGGACGGGCCGGGCGACCCCGCCGGGTACTGCGGGAGCGGGATCTCCGGGTTCTGCTCCCAGGCCTGGAGGATCGGATCGACGATCCCCCACGCCGCCTCCACCTCGTCATCGCGCGCGAACAGGGTGGCGTCGCCTCGCATCGTGTCGAGGATCAGGCGCTCGTACGCCTCGGGCGACTGCGACATGAACGAGGTGCCGTAGAGGAACTCCATGTTCACCGGCCGCACGCGCATCTTCGCTCCAGGGATCTTCGCCACCAGCGACAGCGACACGCCCTCGTTCGGCTGGACGCTGAGCACGAGCTGGTTGGGCTGGACGCCCAGCGAGCCGGACTGCTGGAACGCCAGGTGCGGCACCGGCTTGAGCGTCACGGCGATCTCGGTGGTCTTGCGCGCCAGGCGCTTGCCGGCACGCAGGAAGATCGGCACGCCGGCCCAGCGCCAGTTGTCGATGACGAGCCGCAGCGCCACGTAGGTCTCGGTCCTCGAGCCGGGCGCCACCCCCTGCTCCTCGAGGTAGCCGGGCACGTCGTGGCCCTCCGCCATCCCGGCGGCGTACTGCCCCCGCACCACCCGCTCCGGCACCGCCTCGACGGCCGGTG
>DATNBJ010000220.1:0-6750 GCA_035572055.1 Thermoleophilaceae bacterium
GGATCGCGGAGCTGGCCGACGACATCGCCGAGCTCGCGAACCAGGCCGCCCAGTCGGGCGACTACGACATGCGGCCCGACGCCGGGGCCGCCGCCGCGCTGGCTGCCGCGAGCGCGCGCGCGGCGGCGCATCTGGTCTCGATCAACCTCACGGCCACCGCCGACGATCCCCGCATCCAGGCGGCCCGCGCCGCGGCGGAGGACGCCGAGGCGCAGGCCAGCGCGGCGCTGCGCGAGGACGAAGAGGGCTAGGCGCTCAGGCTTCGCCGCCCGCCGGCTCGGCTTCCGGCGCGTCGATGGCCAGGTGCGGGAGCCAGCGGTCGAGCCCGCGCGGCAGGAACCAGGTGGCCCGCCCGAGCAGCTCGAGCGCGGCCGGCACGAGCAGGCAGCGCACGACGAACGCGTCGAGGAACACCGCGCTGGCCAGGCTCAGCCCGAACAGCTTCACGGGCCGCAGCGAGCCGAGCACGAACGACAGGAAGACGCACACCATGATCGTCGCCGCCGCCGTGATCACCCGTCCGGTGGAGGCGAGGCCGTGCGTGACCGCACCCGAGGCGTCACGCCGCCGCGTCCACTCCTCGTGGATGCGCGACACGAGGAACACCTCGTAGTCCATCGAGAGGCCGAACACGATCGCGAACAGCAGCACGGGGATGAACGCGTCGATCGGCCCGCCCTGCACGCCGAACACCCCGCCGAGCCAGCCCCACTGGAAGATCGCCGTGGCCACGCCGAGCGCCGCGCCGATGCTCAGCAGGTTCATCGCCGCCGCCTTGACCGGGATCACCACCGAGCGGAACACCACGAGCAGCAGCAGCGCGGACAGCCCGACGACTATGCCGATGAACAGCGGCAGCTTGCTCGACATCACGTCCGTCAGGTCGATCTGAATCGCGGTGACGCCCGCCACGTAGATGGTGCTGCCCGTGGCCTGGGCCACCGGCGGGATGCGGTCGTCGCGCAGCTCCCTGACCAGCGACGTGGTGGCCGCGGACTCGGGCGAGGTGGTCGGGTAGACGTTGAACACCGCCGTCCTGCCCTGTGGGCTCACGCGCGCGGGGGCGACGGAGGCCACTCCCGGAGTGGACGCGAGCCGGCTCGAGATCTCCTGGAGCTCCGCCTTCGTCACCCCGCTCGGGACGTTGGCCGCCACGAGCAGCGGGCCATTGAAGCCCTTGCCGAAGCCCTCCGCCAGCAGGTCGTAGGCACTGCGGGTGGTGAGGCTCGTGGGGTCGTTGCCGGCGTCGCTCGAGCCCTGGCGCATGCTGAGCGCCGGGACGGCGAGCGTCAGGAGGATGGCCAGGCCGGCGATGAGCGCGACCCACGGGCGGCGCTGGATCATGCCCGCCCAGCGGGCCCAGGCGCCGGAGGGCGCCGACGGATCCGCCGCCACGGGAGCGCGGCGGCGCCTGCGCTTGCTCTCGCGGCCCACGCGCTCACCGAATCTCGACAGGAGCGCCGGCACCACGGTGAGCGACGCGAGCATCGTGAACAGCACGGCCAGCGCCGAGGCGATCGCCATTCCGTCGAGGAAGCTCACGCCGAGGGCGAGCATGCCGAGCAGGGCGATGATCACGGTGGCGCCGGCGAACAGCACGGCGCGGCCCGCCGTGTCCATCGCGGTGATCACGGCTTCGCTCACGCCCAGCCCGCTCCGGTACGCCTCGCGGAAGCGCGTGACGATGAACAACGAGTAGTCGATGCCCACACCGAGTCCGATCATCACGGCGAGCTCGGTGGACACGTCCGGCATGTCGACCACCTGGGAGGCAAGCCCGATCACGCCGATGCCCGTGCCGAGGCCGAGCAGGGCGGTGACGATCGGCAGCCCCATCGCGGCCAGCGAGCCGAACGTGAGCAGCAGCACGACGATTGCCGCGACCAGGCCCACGCCGGTGCCGGGCCCGAACGACGGCTGCTGCACCTGCTGGATCGCCTGCCCGCCGAACTCGACCTGAAGGTTGTCCGAGCGGAGCTGCTCGCCCGCGTCGATCACCTTGTTGATCGACGACTTCGGCAGCTCGTTGGAGCGCTCGTCGAAGGTCACGGTGGCGAACGCGATCGTCCCGTCGCGCGAAACGCCCTTCGCGCCGGCTGCGGTGAACGGGCTGGTGACGCCGGTCACGTGGGGGAGGTGCGAGATGCGCTCGAGCAACGGCGCCACCCGCGCGCGCACGGCTGGATCGGTGACCTTGCCGCTGCGCGCGTGGAAGACGATCTGGTCCGAGTCGCCCGCCTGGGCGGGGAAGTCGCGCTGCAGCATGTCGAGCGCGCGCTGCGACTCGCTGCCGGGAAGGGAGAAGTCGGTGGCGTAGCGGGTGCCGATCGAGCTCGAGACGATGCCGGCCCCCACGAGCAGGGCGATCCACGTCACGACGACGATGCGGCGGTGTGCGATGCAGCGGCGGGCCAGGCGCGCCAGGGGGCCTCTTCTACCCGGCGCGGGTGCCAGAGTGTCCATTTGCGAAGTCCTTTTGGGGCGGTTTACACTCAGTTAACAAACTGCTGAGCTTCAAAAGGTTTGAAAGTCAAAGGGTACGCAACGGGGACGCGGGATGTCAACCGCTCCGTGGAGGACGACCTCCAGGAGCTGGTTCAGCTGTTCGCGCACGTAGTCCAGTCACAGAAGCGCGGCGGGGCGAACCACCCGCCGCAGGCCTTCGTCGACGCGTTCGAGCAGAACCACCTCGGGCCGCGTCACGTCCGTGTGCTGATGAACCTGGTGTTCGACGACGCCCAGAGCGTGAGCACCCTGGCCGGCCGCATCGGCCTGAGCCTCGGCACCACCAGCCTGATGGTGGGCGAGCTGGCCAAGGCCGGACTGGTGGAGCGCAGCGAGGACGAGCAGGACCGGCGCCGCACGATCGTGACGCTGCATCCCGATCACCGCAAGACGATGCGGACGCTCTTCCGCGAGCGCACCGAGCCGATGCGCCGCGCGCTCGAGCGCATGGATCCCGCCGATCGCGCCACCTTCATGGCGTGCTGGCGGCTGCTCGCCGAAGAGGTCGGATCCGTTTAGCCCACCCCGACTGGGGTATCGTGCCTGAAACCCGAGTAGGGGAGGGCCAAATGGGCTTACTCGACAAGATCATGGGCCGTACGAAGAAGGCGGCCGGCGACATCGCAGGTGACTCATCGCTCCGGCGCGAGGGCGCCCAGGAGGAGCGCAAGGGCGAGGCCAAGGACGAGCTCGCGCAGGCCCACGACAAGGTGGACCAGAAGGCCGAGGAAGTGGCCGATCTGGAGCGCAAGACCGACTGAGTCTGGGCGCCGAAGCGGCGTGGACTGAACCGTTCAAACGAGTTACAGTCGCGCCAGAATGAACCCCCGGGCGGCGGATCGTGCCGGCGGCGGTCCTGGGGTCGGAGCTCGTGGGCCGCTCGTTGGCCGAAGGGCCGAGCTGCAGGACCTCTCCGCAGCGTTGACCGCTGCGCGGGTCGGTCAGAGCGGCCTGGTCCTGCTCACGGGAGAGGCCGGAATCGGCAAGACGCGCCTGGCGGAGGCAATCGCCGACCGGGCGCACGAGCAGGGCACCACCGCTCTCTGGGGCGGAGCCTGGGAGGGCGGTGGAGCTCCTGCGTTCTGGCCGTGGGTGCAGGCGATTCGCGAGCTCGTACGCACCCGGCCGCCCGAGGAGGTGATCGAGGACCTCGGATCGGGAGCGTCATATGTGGCACAGATCGCGCCCGAGGTGGCGGAGGTCGTGCCGGGCGCTCAGGACTCCGCCCCCTCGCTCGACTCCGAGGCCACGCGCTTCACGGCGTTCGACGCCACCTCGTCGTTCATCCGGGCGTCGGCGGCGCGCGTGCCGGTGCTGCTCGTCCTCGACGATCTGCACGCGGCGGACATCGCCACGATCCGCCTGCTCGAGTTCTTCGCCCGCGGCCTACGCGGCTCGCGCGTGCTGGCGATTGGCACCTACCGCGCCGCGGAGCCGGGCCTCGACCCCGAGACCGCCGGCGCCCTGGCCGATCTCTCACGGGCCGGGCGGCCGCTGCTGCTCGGTGGCCTCTCTCGCCAGGAGGTGGAGGAGCTGGCCGCCGCGCACTCGCCGGAGGCGCCCACACCCGAACTGATCGAGCGCCTGCACGCGCTGACCGAGGGCAACCCGCTGTTCATCGACGAGGTCATGCGCCTGCTGGTGGCGGAGGGCGCGCTGGCCACGCCCGGGGGGCTCGGTCGCGGCCGGCTGCCGGTGCCCGACGGCGTGCGCGAGACGATCCGGCGCCGCCTCGACCCGCTGGCGCCGGAGGTGGTGGACACCCTCAAGACCGCGGCCGTGATCGGACCCCAGTTCAGGCTCGAGGTGCTGTCGCAGATCGGGTCCTCGGACCGCACGCGACTGCTCGCCTATCTCGACGAGGCCGCCGGCGCGGGGATCGTCGAGGAGCTGCCCGCCTCGCCGGGCCGCTACCGCTTCGCGCATGCCCTGATCCGCGAGACGCTCTACGAGGAGCTGCCCGCACAGAGCCGCATCGCGCTGCACTCGCAGATCGGCGAGACGCTGGTCGAGCTCTACAAGGGTCGCGCCGACGTGCCGCACAGCGAGCTGGCCCACCACTTCCTCCAGGCGGCGCCGGGCGGAGACCCCCTGCGCGCGGCCGAGTACGCCACGCTGGCCGGGCGCGACGCTCTCGACTCGATGGCCTACGAGCAGGCGATCGAGCTGTTCGGCGAGGCGCTCGGCGCAGTGGACCTGGCCACGGACGATCCTGCCCGCCGCGCGCCGATCCTGCTGGCTCTGGGCCAGGCCGAGATGCGCGCCGGCAGGCTGGACTCCGGGCGCGCGACGCTGCGGGAGACCGCCTACGAGGCGCGCCGCGCCGGCAGCGACGAGCTGCTGGCCCGGGCCGCCCTGGCCTCGGCCCCGTGGGGGCTGGCCACCGCGATGGCGGACGAGGAGGGCCTGATCCCGCTGCTCGAGGAGGCGCTCGAGCGGCTGCCCACGGAGGACGGCTCGCTGCGCGCCCGGCTGCTGGCGCGGCTCGCGGCCGCGCTCTATTGGTCGGCGCCGCCCGATCGCCGCCACTCGCTCGCCGACGAGGCCATCGCCATGGCACGGCGGGTGGGCGACCCGGCCACGCTGGCGTTCGTCCTGTCCGACGCCCATCTGGCCACCTGGGACCCGGACTCGCTGGAGCGCTCGCTGCCGTGGGCCAGCGAGATCTACCTCCTGGCCGAGCGAGTGGGCAACACCGAGCTGGCGATGGCCGCGCACTCCTGGCGGATCTCGTTGCTGCTCGAGAGGGGCGACATGGCCGCGGTCGACACCGAGATCGAGACGTTCACCGCCAACGCCAAGCGGCTGCACCAGCAGCGCGCGCAGGGACAGGCGACACTCCACCGCTGCGCGCGCGCGCTGATGGTCGGCGACTTCGACGAGGCCGAGCGGCTGCTCATGGAGGCGGGCGAGTACGCCGGAAGGCTTCAGGCCGACCAGATCTTCGGCATGCGCGTGGCAGGGCTGCTGTTTGCGGCGCGCGAGGTGCAGGGGCGCCTCGGCGAGCTCGAAGGGGCCGTGCGCCAGTTCGCCGACGCCCAGCCCGCCATGCCGGTGTGGCGCTGCGCGCTGTCGAGCGTCTACCTGCAGACCGGCCGCGACGACGAGCTGCGCCGCGAGTACGAGGCCTTCGCCAAGGAGAACTTCGACACGCTGCCGCGTGACAACCTCTGGATGCCGGCGCTGGCGTTTCTGGCCCAGGCGTGCCACCACTTCCAGGACCGTGAGCGGGCGCCGCGGCTGCGCGAGCTGCTCGAGCCCTACTCGGGCCGCAACGTGATCACGCCCGACGTGGCGTACTTCGGGCCGGTGGACCGCTTCCTGGCGCTGCTCGCCGCCACCGAGGGCGACCGAGAGCAGGCCGCCGCCTGGTTCGCCTCGGCTCGGGCGCTGGCCGGGTCGATGGGGGCGAGGCCGACGCTGGCGCGCATCGACGCCGAGGAGCAGGCGGCGCTGGGTGACCACCCGCGGCAAGCGGCCGCTGCCCGCGACGGCGCGGCCGCCACAGCCGCCGCCGCCGAGCCGCGCAGCCTGCGCCGCCGCGGCGACGTGTGGGAGTTCTCGTCCGGCGCGACGAGCTTCCACCTGAAGGACGCGAAGGGCGTCCAGCACCTGGCGCTGCTCTTGGCCAACCCGGGGCAGGAGTTCCACGCGCTCGACCTGGTGGGCGGCGGGACGGCCACGCCCGCGGCCGCCGGCCTGCCCGACCAGGAGATGACGATCCGTGCCCGCGGCCAGGACGACTCCGGCCCGCTGCTCGACCCGCGGGCGAAGGCCGAATACAGGCAGCGGGTGAGCGAGCTTCAGGAGGAGCTCGAGGAGGCGGAGTCGTTCCACGACCCCGAGCGCGCCAGCAGGGCGCGCCAGGAGCTCGAGTTCATCGAGGCCGAGCTGTCGGCCGCCGTGGGCCTCGGCGGGCGTGACCGCAAGACCGGCGGGTCGGCCGAGCGCGCGCGCGTGAACGTGACGCGCGCGCTGAAGGGCACGGTGGACCGCATCGCGGACTACGACGAGGCGCTCGGGCACCACCTTCGGACCTGCATCCGGACCGGGACGTTCTGCGTCTACGACCCGGGGCCCGGATCCGATCCCTGGGAGATCGACCCGAGCAGCTGATAGTCGCCGCGGCCGTTGCCGCTACGAGGGGGGCCGGCGATCTCGTCCGCGGCGTAGGCGGCCAGCGCCATCACGGTGAGCTGCGGGTTCACCGTGATCGACGAGGGGAAGACGGAGGCGTCCACCACG
>DATNBJ010000221.1:0-5916 GCA_035572055.1 Thermoleophilaceae bacterium
CTGGGCCGGCCGGTCGTGTGCGAAGAACCACTGTCCGTGCACCCATGCCGCCGGCACGTCGTAGATGCCGCGCATCCGCATGCGGCGCTCGTTCCGTCGCACCGCCTTTGCGCCGTCGATGCGCGCCTGGTTTCCCATCTCCTCCCGCCAGAGGCCGCCCAGGTCGGGGCGGCCCTCGCCGCTGAACCACAGGCGCCGCGTGGCCTCCACGCAGAAGCGCGTGAGCGTCGGGCCCTGCGGAGCGCAGGCCACCCACTCGGCCAGCAGGTTCGCGCCGATCGGATCCCAGGGCTCCGAGCGCGTGAGCACGAGCCCCAGGCGCTCCGCCAGCCGTTTGGCGTCGGTCAGCGCGTAGCGGCGCTTCAGCTCGACGGCCGGGTCGTCGGCGATCCCCCGGTCGATCACCGGGCGCACCACCAGCTGCGCGCCGTGGCGCGGCACGCGGCCCGCCAGGTCGAGCAGCGACACCGCGCTCCACGGATCGTCGAAGGCGAAGAAGAGCTCGACGGTCCCGTGGCGCCCCATCCGGCGGCGCGCCGCGGCACTCGCGCGGCTGACCACGTCCACGCGCGACTCCGCCACCACGATCCGCGGCAGCAGCCGGCGACCGATGATCTCACCCGTCTTCATTGCGGCACCACCGTCCCCGAGGTGGCGAGAGTGCGCCCGTGGGCATCGAGCGCCCGGACCGTGAAGCTGCTTGCCGTGCTCGAGACGGGGATCTGCGTCTCGAAGCCGCTCTTCCGCGCGCCTGCCACCACCGAGCCGCTCGCCAGCACCTGCCAGCGCGCCACCTCGGTGGCCCCGTTCCAGCTCACGTACAGCACGCCGCCGCGCATCACCGCGTCGGGCTCCGTGCGGGGCGTGGCCTTCCACGGGAAGCGGTAGGCGCGGTAGCTGCCGTCGTCCTGCGGAAGCTGCGCGTCGAACACCATCCGCCCGCCGGCGGTGAACTCGGAGAAGAACGGCTGCGCCCCGAAGCCCACGAAGCGGTTGCCGTTCGGCAGCGTCTGGAGGCTCCCCTCGCTCTGCGCCGAGGTGTCGGCGGGACGGCGGTATTCGCTCACGACCGCCGCCCGCCGACGCTTCGCGTCGAGTCGGAGAACCAACCCGCGCGAAGAGGGCGCCTTCTGCGGCGGACCCGCCTGGTCGTCGAACAGGCTGATCTCGCCGTTCGGCAGCATCTGTGCGTCGTGCTGGAACCAGAAGCGCGCGCCCCGGCCGAGCCGGAACGTGCTCTTCTTCCCGCCGAGCTTCCACACGATCCGCCCGCCCGCGCGCTGGATGTCGTAGAGCGCGGAGGTGTCGCGCATCGAGACCAGCAGGCGGCCGCCGGCCAGCGGCTGGATCGAGTTGATGTGGAAGGCGTCGTAGGAAGAGCTGTTCGCCGGAGTCGCGTACGACTCGGACAGCGGCACGTGGCCATACGAGTGCCACTCCCACACCACGAGTCCGGTGGCGACGTCGACCTCCTGGACGATCGCGTCGAGGAGCTGTGAGAGCCGCCCGGCGGGCGTGCCCGGCAGGTGCACCAGCACCGGCGAGTAGATCGGGAACAGCGCGGTGCCGTCGCGCGTGAGCGTGAACTCGTGGATGTCCATCGGGTAGCCGTTGCCCGCGTGGACGGTCTTGATCGTGCGGTACGAGCTGTCGGCGATCACGCCCTGGCCGAGGCCGAAGGCCTGCGGCGTCACCGGCCCCTCCCACCAGGTCAGCACGGTGCGCTTCCCGAGCTTCTGCAGCCGCAGGTTGGCCGCCACGTTCGGCGGCGCGAGCTGCTTGAACCAGACGAGGTTCCCGCGGGCGTCGAGGATCATCGGGCCGCCGGGGCCGACCGGCGAGATCGTCACCACGGTGCCCGCCCCCGGGTGCACGATCGGCGACGGCAGCGGGGTGAGGAACACGTCGCCGCCGGACGCGCGGGAGGAGCGCTTCAGGACCGCGATCTTCGGCGGCGCGAGGCCGGGCGCCGAGGCGAACTGCTGCAGCTTCGCCGGCTGCGTGACCGGGAGGTTCAGCACGCCCGGCGTGGGAGCGAGCCGCGCGATCGTGAAGCTGAAGCGCGCCGGCTTCTCCCCCTTGATCTTCACGACGGCCCTCACGCGCTCGCCCTGCTCGAACGGCTGCGCCGGGACGAAGCTCGCGCCGCGACGGTGCGAATAGGCGCGCAGCTTGCCTTCGTGGGCGCCCGTGCCCGACCCCCTGACGCTCACCGAACGGATCGACCGCGGCGCCACGCCGAGGATGCTGATCTGCGTCTGCGGCGACGCGTCGGGCGTGCCGTTTGCGGGCGAAATCGCCACGTCGCGGGCACGGGCGGCGGCAGGTGCGCCTAGCGCCGCCGCCAGTGCCAGTGCGGCAGGGAACGTCTTTGCGAGTCCACCCATGCCTATTGGCGCCGATTACAACAGTTATTGGAAGCCATGTCAATTACAATTTCGGCTCAACTCGTGTCGACACCTGCAACAGATCCACCACGCGGCCGCCGCCTGGCGCCGGAGGAGCGCAAGCAGCAGATCCTCGACGCCGCTCGCACCCTGTTCGCGGAGCGCGCCTACACGACCGTCTCGACCGCCGACGTGGCCGAGCGGGCCGGCGTGGCCCGCTCGCTGGTCCATCACTACTTCGGCGGGATTCGCGAGCTGCTCCTGGCGATCATCATGGACGGCGCCGCCGCGCTGGTCGAGGTCCGCAGGGCCGGCCCTGAGACTCCGCTGGAGGAGCGGCTGGCCCGCAACGTGGCGGCCGGCCTCGACGTGATCGCCGCCAATCGGGAGACCTGGCTCGCCGTGGTGGTCTACGGCGGAAGCGTCGACGACCCCGACATCCGCGCCCTCCTGAACGCCGGCTTCGAGCAGAACGTGGCCCGCATGCTCGCGGTGAACAGCGACGTGATCGGCGACACGCCCACCTCCCGCCGCGCACTCCGCGCCTTCAACGCGTTCGCCACCGAGGCCACGCGGGCGTGGCTGATGGGCGAATGCGAGCGCGAGGACACCGAGAAGCTGCTCGCCACGACGTTCCGGCACCTGCTGCTCGAGACGATCCCCGAGCTCGACCAGGCGGCCGGCTAGTGGCCGTTCGACGAGAAGTGCATGAAGTCCTTGGTGTCGCCCGCCCAGGCGCCACCCCAGCCCCAGCCGACGCCCGAGAACGCCGCCACCACCTTGCCGGTCACCATCCCGGCCAGGTGGCGTGAGCGGTCGCGGTAGGGCTTCGTAGCCGGGTCGCGCGACTGCCCGCAGCCCACGTAGGGGTTCTCCAGCGGGTTCACGTCCACGGCCAGGCCGAACGCGTGCATGGACCAGGTGCCCGTGCCGTTCCCGCCCACGCACGGCGACGGCACCGCCTGCCTGCACGAGAACGAGCCGGTCACGTCGTCGTCCGCCGGCCGCGAGCGCAGCGGCCCGTACATGTCCTCGAGCTGCATGTGCTTGATCGGGTAGTGCAGCTGGTAGAGCCGGTGGAAGACCTTCGCGAGCGGCGCCGCGGCCGACGCGTTCACGACCATCTGGCCGCGGTGGTTGTGCCTGTCGAAGCCGCGATAGGTCACCGTCAGCACGCGCAGCCCGGACAGCGGCACCGGGCAGCCCCTGTGCCAGAAGCCGTTCTTCTTCAGCTCCGTCTGCAGGGATGCCGGCAGCGGCTTCACCGACGAGTGGAACCCCTGGGGAGCCGTCGCGGGAGCCGCGAGGGCCAGCAGCAGCGCGATCGCACGGATCATCGCCCCTGCATTGTTGCGCGTGCGGGCTCGCCCACGATCTGGTGCAGCGCCGCGACGTGGCCCTCGAACGCCGCCCGGCCCGTCTTCGTGAGCCGCGCGCGCACCCGGCGGCGACGGTCGCTCACGGGCCGCTCGATGTTCACGTAGCCGGCGTCCTCGAGGGTCGAGAGCTGCTTGGAGAGAGCGGAGTCCGACAGGTCGAGCTCGTCGCGGATGAACGCGAAGTCCACCCAGTCGGCCGCCGCCAGCAGGGCGACGACCGACAGGCGGGTGCTCGGGTGGATCAGCTCGTCGAACCGCGCCGCGGTCATGAGCCGGCGCGGCCCCGCCTGCGCCGCACCTCGGCCAGCAGGCGCGGTCCGCCGAGCACGATGATCAGGGCGACGAAGATGCTGGCGATGGTCACCGGATGGCCGGCGCCGTCGGCCTGAAGCGCGATCGCGCCGGCGATCGTCACGCCGGCCAGCCCGACCAGGCCGGCGAGCACGAGCCGCGGGGTGTCGCGCCCCGCGACCCGCGCGCTGACGCTGAGCTGGCCGGTGCGGTGGCGGCCGCTCAGCACCCGCGGGGCGACGCTCGAGTGGATCGCGCCGAACGCGAACGTTGCCGCGGCGCTGACCCATGGGTGGCCGAGGTCGGTGATGAAGCCGAGCGCGATCCAGCCGATCGCCAGGCCCCACCAGTACCAGCGCGGCAGGTCGATCTCGTCGATCACGCGCATCCGCCTGCGCTCGATCGCGTCGAGCGCCGCGCGGGCTTCCAGAGGTGTCACGTGCTGCTCCATGTCATGCTCACTTTCCAAGTTGGAAAGTAAGAGTAGACTTTCCTACCGGGAAAGTCAACTGTTGGGGCTAGCCCAACGGGTGTAAAACGGGGCACATTCACCCGATTCGGGTGAGAACGGCCGGTCGAGCGGGAGTAATCCCCTGCATGTGGCCATTTCGCAGGGACTGCGCGGCCTCGTGAAGGGACCCTCGATCGCCGTGATCCTCGTGGGCGGCGCGCTCGCGAGCAACTGTCTCGCTGACCCAGACGCGCGCGCCGCCACCCCGGGTGACCTCTTCGGAGTCAACGCTCAGGAGCTGTTCGGGGAGCCCCAGAGCACCTGGGATCCGCAGCTCGCCGCGATCGCCGCCGGCGGCCTCGGGCTGGTGCGGACGTCGGCCCGCTGGTCCACGGTCGAATCGACCGCGCCGAGCGGCGGCGGGCACAGCTACGACTGGTCGAGCTACGACGCGATCGTCGGCGAGCTCTCCGCGCACGGGCTGCGCTGGTACCCCGCGCTCGAGTACGCGCCCGGATGGGCCGCGCAGGCTTCGGGCGATCAGAGCCCGGCGCCGGCGCGCGACGCCGACTTCGCGGCCTATGCCGCGGCGCTCGCCGCCCGCTATGGCCCGGCCGGCAGCTTCTGGAGCTCCCATCCGTCGCTCGCTCCCGAGCCGGTGGTCGACTACGAGATCTGGAACGAGGAGAACTCCGCGGTCTTCTGGCCGTCGCAGGCGGACGCCCCCGAGCGCTACGCCGACCTGTACGCGGCGGCGCGCCTGGCAATTCGGGCCAGGGTTCCCCAGGCGCGAGTGGTGGTGGGCGGGCTGGCTCTGTTCAACCCTCCGGTTGTGCAGGACGAGGTCGGGTTCCTCGAGCTGATGCTCGCCCACCGCCCGGATCTGCGCGGCGCGGTCGACGCCGTCGGGCTTCATCCCTACCAGGCGACCCTCCAGGACACGAACACACGGCTGAGCCTCGTCAGGCAGGCGGTCAACGGACTGCTCGGGCCGGCGGTGCCGATCGACATCACCGAGGTCGGCTGGACCAGCACTTCGACCCCCGAGGAGCAGCGCGCGACCTACCTCTCCGGCCTCGCGAGCGAGCTGCCCGGGTCGCAGTGCAACGTGGCCCGCGTGCTCGCGTACGCCTGGACCACACGCGAGTCCGATCCGCTCAACCCCGAGGACTGGTTCGGAATCTGGAACCACGACGCGTCCGCCAAGCCCTCGGGTCAGGCGTACACGGGGATGGTCCGCCGGCTCGCCACTCAACCCCTTTCCGAGAGTCCCTCCGACCCCTGCACGCAGCGGCCGGCCGCCCCGCCGGTCGCTGCGGCACTACCCGTGCCCGGACCGCGGCTGAGGCTGCGGCTCAGCGCGGATCGCGGCCACCGCCGCCTGACGGTGTTCGCGCGCTGCCCGAGC
>DATNBJ010000222.1:0-8812 GCA_035572055.1 Thermoleophilaceae bacterium
GCTCGTCACCGCGCGCGACATCATCTTCCTCTGGGTGGCGCGCATGGTGATGATGGGCTGGGAGTTCACCGGCGAGCTGCCGTTCACCGACGTGCCGATCACGTCGGTGATCCAGGCGCCGGACGGGCGGCGCATGTCGAAATCGCTCGGCACGGGCATCGACCCGCTCGACGAGATCGCCGAGTACGGCGCGGACGCGGTGCGCTTCGGCCTGCTCGCGATGTCGTCCACGCAGGACGTGCGCTACTCGGAGAAGCGCGTCAAGCAGGGGCTCGACCTGGCCAACAAGCTGTGGAACGCATCGCGCTTCGTGATCCTCAACGTGGACGACGTGCCCGCCGCGCCGCGGCCCGAGACCGTCGAGGACCGCTGGATCCTCTCCCGCCTCACGCGCGCCACCGAGCAGATCACCGGACTGCTCGAGAGCTACCAGTTCTCGCGCGCGGCGCTCGAGCTCTACGACGTGCTCTGGGGCGAGCTGTGCGACTGGTACATCGAGCTGGTCAAGCCGCGGCTGTACGAGGAGGGCGCGGACAAGGGCGCGCTGTCGGCGAACCTGCTGCACGTGCTAGAGCAGATGCTGAAGCTGCTCCACCCGATCATGCCGTTCGTCACCGAGGAGATCTGGTCGTTCCTGCCGGGCGAGCGGGGGCTCCTGGCCGCGTCCGAGTGGCCCACGCCGGGTGAGGTGGACGAGGACGCCGAGCGCGTGGTCGGAGATCTGATCGAGGCCGTCACAGCGGTTCGCCGCTGGCGCAACGACATGGACGTGAAGCCGTCCACGCGCGTGCGAGCGCGGCTGGCCGCGGACGGGTACGAGCAGACCGCCGAGCACCTCGGGCGGCTCGCGCGGCTCGAGCTCGTGCCCGGCGACGACGCCAACGGCGAGATCGAGACCTCGATCGGCATCCCGGGCGGCGCGGTGCAGATCTTCCCGGCCGCAGAGGTGGACACCGAGGAGGCTCTGCGCCGCCGTGCCGCGCAGCAGGAGCAGCTCCAGGCCGAGATCAAGCGCGCCGAGGGCAAGCTCGCCAACGAGCAGTTCGTGGCCAAGGCGCCGCCCGAGGTGGTCCAGGCCGAGCGCGACAAGCTCGAGCGGCTGCGCAAGGAGCTCGAGGAGCTCGGCGAGTGAACCTCCGCCAGGCCGAGGAGTACCTGCTCGACCTCGAGCTGTTCGGGATGCGGTTCGGGCTCGACCGCATGCACAAGCTGATGACCGTGCTCGGGATGCCGCAGCGGCGCTTCGCCTCGATCCACGTCGTGGGCACCAACGGCAAGTCCTCGACCGTGCGGATGATCGCGGCGATCCTCGAGCGCCACGGGCTCCGGACCGGCAGCTACACCTCGCCGCACCTGGCGTCGTTCACCGAGCGCGTGGAGGTCGGCGAGCAGCCGGTGTCCGGGTCCGACTTCGCCAACGCGGTGGCCCGGGCGGCGCACGCCGCGGAGCTCGTGAACCACACGCAGGAGGAGGGGGACACGGTCACGCAGTTCGAGGCGCTCACCGCCGCCGCCTACCACGAGCTGGCCCGGCGCGAGGTGGAGGTGGCCGTGATCGAGGCGGGACTTGGCGGGCGCTACGACGCCACCAACGTGATCCCCTCGCGCGTGCAGGTGCTCACGGGAGTAGGGCTCGAGCACACGCGCTGGCTGGGTCCCACGATCACGGACATCGCCGAGGAGAAGCTGGCGGTGGTGCCGGCGCAGGGCGTGCTCGTCACGGGCGATCTCGACCCCGAGGCGGAGGCCGTGGCGGCTCGCGTGGTCGAGGAGCGCGGCGCGCGGCGTGTGCACGCCGGGCCCGAGGCGGAATACCCGCTGGCGGCCCGCGGCGGCTTCCAGCGCGGCAACTTCGCGCTCGCCCGCGCCGCCGCCGAGGCGTTCCTCGGCGAGCTCGACGAGGAGGCGGTGCGCCGCGCCGCCGCCGAGCTGCGCGTGCCGGGCCGGATGCAGCAGGTGGGGGAGCGGCCGCTGACGATCCTCGACGGCGCACACAACCCCTCCGGTGCCCGCGCGGTGGCCGAGGCGCTGCCGGAGGTCATCGGCGAGCGCCCGCTGGTCGGCGTGTTCGCCGTGCTCGACGACAAGGACGCGGCGGCGATGCTCGAGGCGCTGCTGCCGCTCTGCGCTCAGGCGGTGTTCACCCGCTGCGCCAACCCGCGCGCGCTGTCGCCGGCCACGCTCGAGAGCCTGGCCTCCAAGCTGGGCGGGCCGCCGTCCGAGACGGTCGCCGACCCTCGCGCCGCGCTCGAGCGGGCACGCGAGCTGGCGGGCCCCGCCGGCGCCGTGCTGGCCACCGGCTCGATATACCTCGTTGCCGACCTCGTGCGCGACGAAGCGGTCGCACGGGCCTCGACCCTGTGAACGAGCGCGAGTATCCGAGCCTTCTCACCACGATCGGCATCGTGGCGCTGGTCGTGGCCACGGTGATCCTGGTTTTCTTCGGCATCGGCTACCTGATCGGGCGTATCGTCCTCTAGGCAGCTCTTCCGTCTTACGCCGCCCGTAACCTGGTTTGGTCGGTTACCCGCCCAGGTACACTCCGGCGACTCTATGGGCCCCATAGCCATCTTCGGGATCCACAACGACGCGCTGAACCGCGTTGTCAGCCTTGTCCTGCTGTTCCTGGTCGTGATCTGGCTGGCGCTCGTCTACTGGACGTACGCGGACGCGCGGCGGCGGATCTCCGACCCGATGCTCGTGGGCTGCGCGACGGCCGCGTCGCTGTTCCCGTTCCTCGGCACGATCATCTACATGATCGTTCGCCCGCCCGAGTACCTCGAGGACGCGCGCGAGCGGGAGCTGGAGATCGCGGCCGCCGAGGCCCGGCTGGCGCAGCTCGAGCAGGGCTGCCCGTACTGCGGCTTCAAGGTCGAGAAGACGTTCCTGCGCTGTCCGAGCTGCCTGAGGCGGCTGAAGGAGCCGTGCCAGACGTGCGGCAAGCCGCTCGACCCGCTGTGGAAGATCTGCCCGTATTGCGAGGCCGAGGTGCCCGGGGCCGAGATGCCCGCCGAGCCGGCGGCCCCCACCCGCAGACGCCGGCGCGCCGCCGCGGCGGCCACGCCCGGCCCCTACGCGGCCGACCCGCCAACCCGAAGCAGGCCAGCCCCGTCGCCGCCACCGCGCGGTGAGGGCGGCAGCGAGCGTGCGCGCCAGCGCCCGCCGAGCGCCTGATCCCGATATCCGAAGGAGAACCCTTGGAGAGGACCCTGATCCTGGTAAAGCCGGACGCCTTCGCCCGCGGCCTGACCGGTGAGGTGATCGCCCGCTTCGAGCGCAAGGGTCTGCGCATCGTGGCCCTGAAGCACATGCAGGTGGAGCGCTCGCTGGCCGAGGAGCACTACGCGGAGCACAGCGAGAAGCCGTTCTTCGGCGACCTCGTGGACTTCATCACCGGCGGCCCGCTGGTGGCGATGGTGCTCGAGGGGCACGAGGCCGTGGTGGCCGCCCGGCAGGTGATCGGCGCCACCAATCCGCTGGAGGCCTCACCCGGCTCGATCCGCGGCGACTACGCCCTCGAGGTCCAGACGAACCTGGTTCACGGCTCCGACGGCCCCGAGTCGTCCGCGCGCGAGATCGGCCTGTTCTTTCCCGAGCTGAGCTGAGTTGCTGACCCTCGCGTCCGCCTCGCCGCAGCGGCGCGCGATCCTGGAGCAGCTCGGCGTCGAGTTCCAGGTGTTGGTGCCGGACGTGGAGGAGCTGACCGAGGGCGACCCGGCGACCCTCGTGGTGGAGAACGCGCTGCGCAAGGCGCGGGCCGTGGAAGCCGACCCGGTGCTGGCGGCCGACACGGAGGTGGTGCTGGACGGGCGGATCTTCGGGAAGGCGACGAGCGAGGCCGAGGCCGAGGAGTTCCTGACGAGCCTTCGCGGACGGACGCACGAGGTGTGGGGCGGCCTGGCCGTCCTCGACGGGGGCTCCGAGCTGACGGCGCACGCGGTGACACACGTGACCTTTCGCGACTTCGACGTGCGCTGGTACATCGCGACGGGCGAGTGGCAGGGCCGCGCCGGCGCATACGCGATACAGGGCAAGGGCACGCTGCTGGTGGAGCGAATCGAGGGTGATTACTGGAATGTCGTTGGCTTGCCGCTTGCCGAGTTGGTGCGGATCGCGCCGCAGCTTGTTGTGAGTCGACAGTCGACAGACGACAGTCGACAGCGTCCTTAGACGGGGCGCTTCAGGAGTCCGTTCAGCGCCCTCCCGATCTCGTCCACGCGTGTGGCTGTGCCCTCCGGCAGCAGACCGCGTGCCTCTGCCTGCAGCATCCAGTGCTCCGTCTCGTAGAGCGAGCCGCGGGCGATCAGCAGGAGGCGGCGCCGATCCGCCGGCTGACGGCGTCCCTGAGCCTCGGCGATGTTTGCGGCTATGGAATCAGCCGAGCGGATGAGCTGGATGCCGACCGACCAGAGCTCGTGACGAGGCCACGTGACGGCGATGTCGTGCAGATCGTTGGCGAGTGCAGCCGCTCGCTGATAGACGATCAACCGCCGGAACTCGCTCCCAGGCACATGCGAGTAAGTGCCGACGCCGGAAGCCTCGCCCCCTCTGTCGACTGTCGACTGTGGACTGTCGACTGGCCAACGCCCCCATTTTCCGCCGCAAATTGCCCTCCCCAGGCGGGCAGACGTTGGCTACACTAGGCGCGGCTTCACGGCGGCCCGCTCCAAGTGCAGGATTTCTTGCGGCTCGTCCAGCCATCTCGGGCTGCCGCCAGGCGACCTACTCTTCGACTGAGTCAATGGGCTTTTTCTCCTACTTGACGGGCTTCGGGGGCCGCGACATGGCCGTGGACCTGGGGACCGCGAACACGCTGGTCTACGTCCGGGGACGCGGGATCGTGCTCTCCGAGCCGTCCGTGGTCGCCATCGACGCGCGCACCGGGGAGGTGCACGCGGTCGGCATCGAGGCCAAGCGCATGCTGGGCCGCACCCCCGGGACCATCAGCGCGATCAGGCCGCTCAAGGACGGCGTGATCGCCGATTTCGACGTGACCGAGCAGATGCTCCGGCACTTCATCCAGAAGGTGCACCAGAACCGCTGGGCGCACCCGCGCGTGGTGGTGTGCGTGCCGAGCGGCGTGACGGGCGTCGAGAAGCGCGCGGTGGAGGAGGCCTGCCTCTCCGCCGGCGCGCGCCAGGCCTACCTGATCGAGGAGCCGATGGCCGCCGCGATCGGCGCCGGGCTCCCGGTGGGTGAGCCGACGGGGAACATGGTCGTCGACATCGGCGGCGGCACGAGCGAGGTGGCGGTGATCTCGCTCGGGGGAATCGTGGTGTCGCAGTCGATCCGCATCGGCGGCGACGAGCTCGACGAGGCGATCATCAACTACGTCAAGCGCGAGTACAAGCTGATGATCGGGCAGCAGACGGCGGAGGAGGTCAAGCTGGAGATCGGCTCGGCCTTCCCGCTCGACGAGGAGGTCCAGGCGGAGATCCGCGGGCGCGACCTCGTCTCCGGTCTGCCGAAGACCGTCGTGCTCACGAGCGAGGAGGTCCGACTGGCGCTCGAGGAGCCGCTTCAGGCGATCATCGACGCTGTGAAGGAGACCCTCGATCGCACGCCGCCGGAGCTGGCGGCCGACATCATGGACCGCGGCATCATGCTCGCCGGCGGGGGCTCGCTCCTCCAAGGGCTGGACGAGCGACTCCGCGACGAGACCCAAATGCCCGCCCATCTGGCGGAATCTCCCCTAACCTGCGTGGCGGTGGGCTCTGGCCGCTCACTCGAGGAATTCGAGGCCATCCACCGCAGCAACAGGAATTCCCGACAGCGACGGCGCTACTAAGCGCGCCGGAGGTACACCCTAGGTGTACGACAAGAAGGTTGTCCGCAGGCGGCGGGCGGTGCTCGGCGTACTCGTCGCCCTCTCGATCGCGCTGCTCACGATCTACTTCGGTGAGTCCGCGTCGGGCGGACTGCACGACTTCTCGCGCGGCGCCCAGGCGGCGTTCTCGCCCCTCGAGAAGGGCGTCAGCCTCGCCTTCAAGCCGATCCGCAACTTCGCCAACTGGACCGGCGACGTCTTCCACGCGAAGAAGGAGAACAAGGAGCTGAAGAAGGAGGTCCAGCAGCTCCGCGGCCAGGTCGCCCAGAACCAGACCGCCCAGCGCGACGCCGCTCAGCTCGGGGCGCTGCTCAACATCCCGGGCAGAGGCGCCTTCATGACCGGCTACACGCCGGTCACCGCGCGCGTCATCGAGCGCTCGCCCACGGTCTGGTACTCGAGCTGGGTCATCAACAAGGGGTCGAACGACGGCATCCGCGTGAACGAGCCGGTCATCGCCGCGGGCGGGCTGGCCGGGAAGATCTCCTCGACCACCGGCGGCACCGCGCGGGTCACGCTGATCACCGACGAGTCGAGCTCCGTCTCGGCAGAGGTGATGCCGGACGGCTCGGCGGGCCTCGTCGAGCCCCAGGTGGGCAACCCCGACGACCTGCTGCTCGACTTCGTTCAGAAGGACGCGAACATCCAGCCGCACCAGACCGTGCTCACGTCCGGGTTCACGTCGGGCCGCGGCGATTCGCTGTTTCCGCGCAGCATCCCGATCGGCACGGTGAAGCGGGTGGACCCGAGCGAGGTCGCGCTCTACCAGCACGTCCACATCCAGCCCTACGTGGACTTCCGCAAGGTCGACTACGTGCAGGTGATGACCGGCCGCGAGGCCGAGCAGAGGGCCCAGGTGGCGCCGTGATAGTCACGCCGAGCGCCATCGTCCGCCTCGTCCTCATCACCATCTTCACCGTGGTGATCGAGACCGCCGGGGTGTCGGGCGTCCGCGTGCTCGGCGGCAACGCGGACCTGATCCCGCTGGTGGTGGGAGCGGTGGCGCTCTGGAGCGGCTGCATCGCCGGCGCGGCCGTGGGCTTCGCCTCGGGGCTCCTGCTCGACATGCTGCTGGGCCAGCAGGTGGGGGCCTCGTCGCTCGTGCTCACGCCGATCGGCTACATGGTGGGCCGCTATGGCGAGCAGAACGAGCCGTCCCACGGCCTGTTGCCGATCCCCGTGGCGGCCGCGACCACCACCGTCTATCTGGCGGGCATGGCGATCGTCAGCTTCCTGCTCGCCTTCGACGCGCACCTGAGCATCTACGCGTTCCGCGACATGTTCGTCACGATCCTGCTCAACTCGGCGCTGGCGCTGCCCATGTTCTGGCTGATCCGCCGGATACTGCGCCCGGTGCTGAAGGTCGACCCGGTGAGGCGCAAGCGGCGCGCCAGCCCAATCGAGTCGGGTCCGATCGGGTTACGCGGGCTCGAGGTCTGAGCGTTGTATCTGGACAACGAGAACCGGCCGGCCATCACTCCGCAGCTTGCGCTTCGCGTGGCGATCATCGGCGGGATCGCGCTAGTGGGCTTCGCGATCATCTTCTTCCGCCTCTGGTACCTGCAGGTGCTGTCGGGCGACAAGTACCTCGCCCAGGCGCGCAACAACCAGGTGCGCGACATCCTGGTGCAGGCGCCGCGCGGCAACATCGTGGACCGCAACGGCAACGTGCTGGTGGACAACCGGATCGGCTACGCGGTCACGATCAGCCCCGACAAGCTGCCGAAGGTGAACGCGGCGAAGACCGCCCTGTACCAGCGGCTCTCCCACGTGCTGAACATGCCCGACCGCGAGATCCGCACGACCGTGCGCGAGAACCTGCGCGCGCTGCCGTTCGCGAACGTGACCGTGAAGAGCGACGTGAGGCCGGACGTCTACTCCTACATCCGCGAGCGGCAGACGGACTTCCCGGGCGTGTCGGTGCTGCCCGTGTACCTGCGGCGCTACCCGAACAACAACCTGGCCTCGCAGATCGTCGGCTGGGTCGGGCAGGTCACGGCCGAGCAGCTCAAGAAGACGGAGTTCAAGGGCGTGAACCTGAACGACCGGGTGGGCCAGGCGGGGATCGAGTCCGCCTACGACCGCTACCTCCGCGGCGCGGACGGCGCCACGCGCGTGCAGGTGGACGCCTCGGGCGCCCTGCGCGGCACGCTGACGAAGAAGAACCCCGTGTCCGGGCGTCAGCTGCGGCTCACGCTCAACCTCGACGCTCAGCGGGTCGGCGAGAAGACCCTCGACGGGCGCAAGGGAGCGTTCGTGGCTATGGACGTGCGCGACGGCTCGATCTACGCGATGGGGAGCGCGCCCACGTTCAACCCCAACGTCTTCTCCAAGGGCGTGAAGACCTCGACCTACAAGCGGCTCACCGACAAGAACAACGGTGCGCCGCTGGCGAACCGCGCCATCCAGGGCCTGTATCCCACCGGCTCCACCTTCAAGCCGATCACCGCGGTGGCGGCGCTCGAGTGCGGGGTGCTGACCCCGACACAGCAGCTCTTCGACAACGGCGAGTTCAAGCTCGGTCCGCAGACCTTCCAGAACGCCGGGCACGCCTCGTATGGGCTCCTCAACCTGCCTCAGGCGCTGACCGTGTCGAGCGACGTCTTCTTCTACCAGGTGGGTCAGTCCCTCGACAGCGCCTGCGGCGGCACGGCGCTCCAGAAGTGGGGACGCAAGCTCGGGATCAGCAAGCCCACCGGGATCGACATCCCGGGCGAGGGCTCGCCGAACCAGGGCTTCCTTCCCACACCCGCGCAGATCGACCGGCTCCACAAGAAGATGCCGAACTTCTTCCCGATCTGGACCACCGGCCAGGCGGTGCAGCTCGCCGTGGGCCAGGGCTTCGTGCAGGCCGACCCGCTGCAGATGGCGGTGGCGTACGGCGGGATCGCGACGAACTACAAGGTCAAGCCCCACCTGGGCCTGCGGATCGACGACAGCCAGGGCCGCGCGGTGCAGGAGTTCGCCACGCCGGCACGGACGCCG
>DATNBJ010000223.1:0-4188 GCA_035572055.1 Thermoleophilaceae bacterium
AGGATGAAGAGCTTGCCGTCGTAGCCAAGGCTCATGGGGTCTTCTTCCGCCTCCTAAGTCGTGTGCAGGGGAGGATACGATGCGCGGGTGGAGCACCGATTCACGGGGCCCCCGTACACCATCGGCATCGAGGAAGAGCTCATGATCCTCGATGCCGAAACGCTTGAGCTCTCGAATTCGATCGAGACGATGCTCGAGGCGGTGGGCGGGAACGACGAGGACGGCCAGGTCAAGCCCGAGCTGATGGAGTCGGTGCTCGAGGTGGCCACCAACCCCTGCCGGACCACGGCCGAGGCGGGCGCCGAGCTGCGCGAGCTGCGGGCGCGGGTGGCGAAGACGGCCGGCGATCGTGGCCTGGCCATCGGCTCGGCCGGCACGCACCCTTTCGCGATGTGGGAGGACCAGCGGATCGTGGCCAGGCCCCGCTACCGCGATCTCGTGGCGGCGCTGCGCTTCGTGGCTCGGCAGGAGCTGATCTTCGGGGTGCACGTGCACGTGGGCATCGACGATCCGAACAAGGCGATCCACGTGGCCAACGGCATGCGCGTCCACGTGCCGATGCTCCTGGCCCTGTCCGCGAACTCGCCGTTCTGGCGCGCCGACGAGACCGGCCTTCTCTCCACCCGCACGCCGATCTTCCGCGCCTTCCCGCGCGTGGGAATCCCGCCGCGCTACGACAACTTCGACGACTACTCGCGCCGGGTCGAGTTCATGATCGAGTCGCGGGCGATCGAGGACTACACGTACCTCTGGTACGACGTGCGGCCGCATCCCAACTTCGGCACGGTCGAGGTGCGCGTGATGGACGCCCAGACGCGCGTGGAGCACACGCTCGCGATCGCGGCGCTGGTGCAGTGCCTCGTGAAGGAGCTGTGCGAGCACTTCGACGGCCGCAAGAAGCTCTCCCGCTACCCCTACGAGATGCTCGACGAGAACAAATGGCTGGCGGCCCGGCACGGGCTGGAGGGCGAGCTGGTCGATCTGCCGAAGACGCACCGCGTGCCCACGCGCGAGCTGGTCCGGCGGGTGGTGAAGCGCATACGTCCCCACGCCGAGGAGCTGGGCTGCGTGGAGGACTTGGACGGGCTGGAGGACCTGCTCGAGCGCGGCAACGGCGCGGCTCGCCAGGTCGTGGTCTACGAGGCGAATCACGACCTCCGCGAGGTGATGCGGGAGATCGTGGAAGCGACTACCGCCTAGCCCTTTTTGCGCGACTCGCGCGAAGGTATCCTCGGACAGGTGAGCGAGCCCGAGCTCTTCGTCATCTGCAAGAACTGCAGTGCCGAGGTCAGCCCCTATGTAACCGAGTGCCCGTACTGCGGGCAGCGGGTTCGCAAGCGCGCGCCGAAGATCGACCGCGGCGCCACGGCGCAGACCGAGCGCAAGCGGCGCCAGCCGCGCAAGATGCCGTCGCTGGGCCGGCTGCGCCGCGACGAGATCCCGGGAATCGCGCCGGACACGCGGCCCTACGCCACCGGCGCGCTCGTAATCGCCTCGATGGTCAGCTCGATCGTGATCGCCAGCGGCAAGGTGTCGCTGTTCGACCTCGGCGGCGTCTACTTCAAGCCGCCGTCCGACGAGTGGTGGCGCTACTTCGCCACGCCGTTCCTGCACAACAACGGCGTCTACCAGTTCGTGACACTGGTGGCGGTGGCGATCTTCGGGACGCTGCTCGAACGCCGCTTCGGCTTCGTGGTGCCGGTGCTCGTCTTCCTTGCCGCGGGAGCGGGCGGCGCACTCCTGTCCGTGCAGATCGACCCCAACCAGGCGGCCATCGGCGCCAACGGAGCCGCGCTCGGCCTGCTGTGCGCCTGGCTCGTCGACGACCGCCTGGCCGACCGTCACGGAGATGACCGCGGCAACGACCTGCTCGGGGTCTACGTCTACGCGGTCGTGCTGCTGCTGCTGTCGGTGGCCTGGGACTACGCGAGCATCTACGCCGCCGTCGGCGGCGCTGCGATCGGGGCGCTCTTGATGTTCCCGATCCGGCTCGTCAGGCGCTGACGGCGATCTGACCCGGCTCGCCGCCGAGCAGGCGGCCGACCCGCGTTCCCGGCGCGCCCGATCCCGGCGCCGCCGCGACCAGCAGCCCGCCAGACGTCATCGCGTCGCTGACGAGCCAGCGCAGCTCCTCGGGCACGTCGTCGTCCCAGGTCAGGTGCGGGTCCACCCACTCGCGGTTGCGCCGGGTGCCGCCCGCGATGGGCGGCTCGTCCGAGCGCAGCAGGTCGAGCACGCCGTCGATGGCGGGAACCGCTCCCGCGCTCAGCTCCGCCGCCACGCCGCTCGCCTTCGTCAGCTCGTGGAGGTGGCCGAGCAGGCCGAATCCGGTCACGTCGGTCATCGCGCTCAGGTCGGACTCGAGCGCCTGCGCCGCGGCGTCGCGGTTGAGCGTGGTCATCACGGCGACCGAGGCGGCGATGAGCTCGTCCCCCGCCAGGCCGCGCTTCGCCGCGGTCGAGATCACGCCGCCGCCCAGCGGCTTCGTCAGGTGGAGATCGTCCCCGGCGCGAGCGGTGGAGTTGCGCACGAGCCTGTCCGGGTGAACCCGGCCCGTGATCGCCATGCCGTACTTCGGCTCTCTGTCGTCGATCGAGTGGCCGCCCACCACCGCCACGCCGGCGCCGGCGGCGGCGTCGTGACCGCCCTGGAGGATCTCGCGCAGCACGTCGCGGCCCAGCTCCTCCAGCGAGTAGGCCACCAGGTTCAGCGCGGTGAGCGGCTCGCCGCCCATCGCGTAGATGTCCGACAGCGCGTTGGTGGCGGCGATCCGGCCGAAGTCGTAGGGGTCGTCGACGATCGGCGTGAAGAAGTCGACCGTGGTGAGGATCGCCAGATCGGGGGAGACGAGGAAGGCGGCGGCGTCGTCGGCGGTGTCGGACCCCACGAGCACGCGCGGGTCGTCGGGGCGTGGGAGGTCGGCGAGCAGGGGGTGGAGCTCGGCCGGCGACAGCTTGCAGGCGCAGCCCGCGCCGTGTGAGAGCTCCGTGAGCCTCGCCAATTCCATCTACCTATTATCCGCCGCGTGCCCGAGCGCGAGTTCACGGACGCGGAGGTGGACGCCGCAATCGAGGCCCTGAGCGATCCGCAGCGCTTCCGCACGGCCGAGGGCCGGGTGTCGCGGATGGCCCCTCAGCTCCAGCGCATCCTGGTGGGGGCGCTGCAGGAGGGCGGCTGGCTCGAGGCCCACGAGGCGGCGGTGCTGAAGGCCGCGACGACACCCGACGACGACGCCCGCCTCACAGCGGTGCGCACGCTGCTGGCCGAGGAGACCCGCCTCGGCATGCTCGTGGGCGTTGCGGTGGGTTGGGAGCTGGCCCGGGAACTAGAGGGCTTTCACGAAGACGACAGCGAAGGAGACTGAACGATGGACATTCGCTTCCTGGGCCACGCGGCCGTAGAGCTCACCGAGGGGGACACGGTCGTGCTCGTGGATCCCTTCATCAGCGGCAATCCGGTGGCCACCGTCGAGGCCTCCGAGCTGAACCCGACACACATCTTCCTCACCCACGGTCACGGCGATCACTACGGGGACATCGAGGACATCGCGAAGCGCACGGGCGCCCACTGCGTGGCGATCGTCGAGATCGCGAACGAGCTTCAGGAGAAGGGAATCGAGAACGTCGCCGACCCGAACATCGGCGGCACCGTGGAGTTCGACGGCGGCTGGGTCCGGCTTGTGCCGGCGTGGCACACCTCGACCACCCCGGGTGGCACGGTCACGATCCCGGCCGGCCTCGTGATCAACCTCGGCGGCAAGACCGTCTACCACCTGGGCGACACGGGGCTCTTCTCGGACCTTCAGCTGGTCAAGGCGCGGGACAAGGTGGACGTGGCGCTCGTGCCGATCGGCGGCCACTTCACGATGGACAGGCACGACGCGGTCACGGCCGTCGACTGGGTGGGCGCAGACGTGGTAATCCCCTGCCACTACAACACCTTCCCGCCGATCGAGACCGACGACAAGGCGTTCCAGGATGACGTCGCGGCGAAGACGTCATCGCGGGCGGTGGTGCTCGATCCGGGTGAGAGCCATACGGTCTAGGTCGCTGCTGATCGGGGTCGCGCTGCTCGCGCTCGCGGGCTGCGGTGGTGGCGGCGGAGGAGGCAGCCAGACAATCGCTGCCGCAGGGACGAGCCCGCCGCCGCCGAGCTACCAGCTGACCCAGAAGATCGAGACGATCACCA
>DATNBJ010000224.1:0-10176 GCA_035572055.1 Thermoleophilaceae bacterium
GCTGTGCGTCGATGCCTTGACGGTCCCGCAGCGCGGCCAGGGCACGGTAGGCCACGCTCGGGCCCTTCTGCTCCTCGAGCCGGCCGACGAAGGCGATGGTGGGCGGGTCGGTGGGTGGTCTTCGCTCGAGCCGCATCCACATCTCGGGGTCGTGAACGCCTGTGTAGATCACGTGCTGCACGACCGGGTCCACTGTGGCCGGAAGCTCGGTGCCGCGCCGCAGCGCGTCGCTGACCCAGCAGATCGATGCCGGCGTCTTGCGCTCAACCTCGATGCGCAGTGCCGGGTGCCGGTTCACCGCGTGGACGACGCGCGCCCAGAGGGCCCGGAGACCGCGGTCGCCGGAAGGCAGGTGCCGCGTGAACTGGTCGCGCTTGTAGAGGCCGCCGAACCAGTGCTCGCAGACGCTGTAGGCCACCGGCACGCCGAAGGACTCGGACAGGCGGATCGCGGTGTGGGGGATGTGCGCGCCGTTCCAGACGAAGATCAGCTCGGGCTGGACGGACGCCAGGAGCTTCCTGGTCGCCCTGGCGGTCTTCAGAGCCACGAGCGGCGAGCGCAGCGCGCTCTTCTTGCCTATCGGCAGAAGCTCGAGCTCGCGTCTGACGCCGGGCTCGGACGGTGCCTCGTCCGAGCTCGAGGTGAGGACCGTCACGTCGTGGCGCTCACGCAGCCGCTTGACGGTCTCCGCGCACAGCACCTCGTACCCGCCGCGAACGGCGGGTGGGAAGAGATTGCTGATGACAAGAATCCGCATCCCTAGTCGCGTTCTCCGGGCGTCGGGAATGGGCGCATAGGTGTCATCGGCTCAAACGCCGCTCGGCATAAGCCGCGCCTAGCGGCGGACGAGTGCACGCAGCTCTGAGACCGACACGGCCCTCAGGACGATCAGCGCGAGCGGGTACGTGATGGCGGCGACCACCACCAGGCCCGCCAGCGGCACTCCGGCCTGCTTGGCGGCCCACGTGAAAAGTCCCATCGCCGCGGACGCCAGCGCCACCCGCGCGAAGCGCAGCCACTTCGGGTGCAGGCCGATCTCCTTGAACACCTCGCGCAGGACGAACGCCTGCACGAACACCTCGGTGATCAGGGTGATCCAGGCGGCGGCTATGTAGCCGTACTTCGGCACGAAGATCAGGTTCAGCCCGACGTTGATCACCAGCGCGACCACCGCGTAGCGGATGAACATCCGCTGGAGCCTGAGCACGACGATCATCGATCCGCCCACGTAGCCGAAGCAGATCGCCACGAACGCACCCATCAGGATCTTCAGGGCGTTGTGCCCCTGCACGAAGTCGGGTCCGAACAGCAGGTTCACGATCTCGGCGCTGGCCACGAGGACGAAGAAGAAGATCGGCAGCGACGCCATGGCGAGGTACTCGCACGCCTGCTGCACCAGCCGGCGCATCTCGTCCCTGTTCACGGAGGAGAGCACGGGGAAGAGGGTGGTCATCACCGCCATGGGCACAAAGGCGGTCGTGTTGAGTATTCGGTACATGGCGCCGTAGAGGCCGGCGTCGTTGGCGCCCGCGAGCTGGAACACCAGCACCTGGTCGATACGGCCGTAGGCGAGGGTGAGCATGCCGGCGATGCCGACCGGCACCGCGAAGCGGGCGAGCTCCTTCCACAGCGGGCGCGACGCGCGCACGTGGACGGTGGCCAGCCGCCTCACCAGCACCGTCTGTACGGCGAGGCCGACCACGAAGGCCCCCACGAAGGCCACCGACATCGCGACCATCCCGCCGGAGAGCACCGCGATGATCACGGCGCTCGCGGTCCAGACGACGCTGTTCAGCGTCATCACGGCCATCGTCAGGTCGTTGCGGACGCGTAGCTGGAAGACCACGATCAGGCTGCTGAGCGGGGGCATCAGGAGCAGGAGCGCGAGGATGAGCGCCGAGAGCCGCATCGTCGAGTCCTGTGAGATCGCGAGCGTGATCGCGAGGAACGCCAGCGTGACGGGGATCGACAGCAGCGCGCGGATCGACACCATCGCGCCGAGGTACTCGGGCTCCTTGTCCCTCTCCGCCGCCGCGTGCCGGACGGTCACGCGGTCGATGCCCAGCTCGCCGATGTAGCCGGCGAGGTCGCTGACCGCGAAGATGGTGCTCCACTGACCGAAGCGGTGCTCGCCGAGAGCGCGGACCACCACGATCGTGACCGCGACCCCCAGGATGAGGTTCAGGACGCGGCCCACGATCTGGACCGCGATGTCTGCCGTCAAGCGCCGCCCGCTGACGGTGCTTGCGTCGGCGGTGGCCACCGTCACCGCTCCAGCACGCTAGGTCTCGTCACGCGCGCCCGCCTCGCGGAAGAGCTGCTCGATCCGCTCAGCCACAACCGGCGCGTCGTAGGTATGAATGGCGCGCTCACGCGCGGCCGCGCCCTCCCGCGCCAGGCGATCGGGATCTTGCATGTACTTGCGAAGGGTCTCCGCCAGGGCGGACGGATCGTTCTCCGGAGAGATGATCTCGCCGATGCCGTCGGTGATCATGTCCGAGACGCCCATCGCGCCGGTCGACAGGCAGGTGCGGCTGGCCAGCCAGGCGAGGATCACGGCACGCGGCGCGCCCTCGGCCGGGCTCGGCGCGAACACGCCGATCTCGAACGCCGAGGTGTAGTCGGCAACGTCGTCGCCCGGGGTGCGCACGAAGTGCGCGCGGCCGTTGAGCGGCGCCGCCAGCTCGCGCAGAGACGACTCGGTCTCGCCGGCGCCGGCCAGGAGGATGTGCGCGCGCTCGTCGAGCTGCTTCACGGCCTCGACGACCACGTCGTTGCGCTTCTTCGGATGAAAGCGCGAGATCAGGCCGACCACGAACGCGTCGTCCGGGATGTCCAGGTCGCTGCGCACCCGCCGGCGGCCCTCCTCGGTGTACGCCAGCTCGTCGCCGCGCATCACGTTGGGCATCACCTCGACCTTCGCGGGGTCCACGCCCATGCCGACCACTGACTCCTTGGTGCCGGTCGAGATCGCCATGATCTTGCCCGCCTTCTTGGCGGCGTCGCGGTAGAGCATCGCGCCCGGGCCCTTGCGCATCTGCACCGGCACCGGACCCCACTCGGACCAGACGAGGGCGGCCCGCAGCTTCTTAGGCAGCTGGCGCGCCATCAGCTGCTCCTTCTTGTAGTGAACGAGCAGCACGTCGTAGGGGTACTCGGCCTCGAGCGCCTTGCGCAGGCGGCTCAGGTAGACCGGCCAGCGGAGGCCCACGCTGATCCAATCCTTGCCCGACAGCTTGGGACCGATGTCGATCTGACGAAGCCTGACGCCGGTGTCGCGTCCGATCGCGGGAAGGTCGGTGACCATCACGCACTCGTGACCGCGCTCCTGCAGGGCCCACAGCATCTCCATGGCGGCGAACTCGGCCCCTCCCTCGGCCGCCGTCGTCATGACAGAGACGATTTTCAACTTGCGACCTCCAGCACGGGTTCTTCGGCGAGGATACGGGTGAGCGCTTCGACCGAGTAGCTCGACTCGGCAAGTGTCCGACCCCTGGCGGCGAGCTCCGGCGCGCCGTTCGTCAGGACCTCCACCATCGTGTCGGCCATCTCCTGCGGCGAGGATGCCTGCAGGAAGTGGTGGCCCGGCTGGATGTCGAGACCCGCGGCGGCGTGCGCGGTGGCCACCACGGGCAGGCCGAACGCCAGCGCCTCCACGAACTTGAGCGGCGACCCGCCGCCGGTGAGAAGCGGCACCACCACGCAGTCGGCCGAGCCGTAGGCGTCGGCCAGGTCGTCGACGAAACCCTGTACCTCGATCCGCTCGTCCTTCGCGAAGCCCTCGGGCAGGCCGCGGCCCACGAGCGTGAGGCGCGCCTGCGGCAGCCGCTCCCACACGAGCGGGAGCACCGACTCCTGCAGGAAGCCGGCACCCTCGGTGTTGGGCGGCCAGCGGTAGTCGGCCACGAGCAGCACGCGCTGCTGCCCGGCGGGCGCCACCGGGGTGATGGCCGCGACGTCGACCACGTTCGGCACGATCTTCACCGGGGTGTCCGGCGCCAGCTCGAGCGAGCCCTCCATGTCCTTGCGGCTGACCATCCACGCCTCGGCCACGTGTCGCAGGACGCGGCGCTCGAAGCGCTCGAGCGTCCAGCCGCTGAGCGGATCGCCGTGCGCGCCGGCCTCGCGGCGGAACGCCGACTCGAGGTTGTGCGCGTTGTAGATCACGGGCCGCTTGCGGGCCAGCCGCTCGGTGAGGGCAGACGAGATCGGCCCGTCGGCGATCACGCGCCCGCGCTCCGGAGTCTCGGCGAGCTCCTCGATCGCCGACAGCATCTCCGCCGACACGCCGCGGGCGAATCCCGGCGGCACGCCGCGCGCGATGGTCATGCCGAAGGCCAGTGCACGGCTGAGGCCGCGGCTGGGCTCCACCGGGTGGAAGGCCACCCCGGGGATGGCGCGGTATTCGGGGCTCGGCTCGCTCGCGTCGAGCGCGGGGTAGAGCACGTCCACCGGCCCGTGCGCAGCCAGCGCGCGGACGATCCCGTAGGTGCGCATCCGCTGCCCGCCTCCGAGGCCGGGCGTCCACGGTGTGACGATCAGATCAGCCATGTCCGTTCAGCGCCGCGGCGATCTCGTCCACGCGCGCGTCCCACGAGTGGCCCGAGGCAAGCTTCGACCGCTCCGCCCGCGCCTCCTGCGTGTCGCCGGCCAGCAATTCCTCGAGGCGGGCCACGGTCGAGTCGGCGTCGGCCGCCATCACGACGCCGTCCACGCCCTTCAGCGAGGGCAGCGGCGTGGCCACCACGGGCAGGCCCGCGGCCAGATACTCGTAGACCTTCATCGGGAAGATGCTGGCCGTCAGATCGTTCAACGCATAGGGGATCAGCGCGGCGTCGGCTCCGCGCAGCACGGCCGGGAGCTGGTCGTAGGGACGCAGCCCGAGCAGGTGCAGGTTCGGCTCACGCGAGAGCACCGAGACGTCGGTGCTCGGGTCGCCGGCGCCCACGGGGCCGACGAGGGCGAAGGTCCAGTCCGGCCGCCGCCGCGCGAGCTCGAGCAGCAGCTCCACGTCGAGCTTCGTGGCCACGATCGCGCCGGTGAAGACGATGCGCGGGCCGGGCAGCGCCTCCAGGGCGGCGTCGACGGGCCCCTCCTCGAGTGCCCGCGAGAACAGGTCCGTGTCCGCCACGTTCGGCATCGCGAGCACCCTGTCGCCGATCTGGCGCAGGCGCTCGGCCAGCGGCTCGGACGTGGTGAGCACCAGGTCGGCCCGCTTCGCGAAGCGCGCCTCCGCGGCGCGGAAGCTCTCGGCGTCCACTCCCTTCTGGGCGGCCACGTCGTCCACGCAGTGGTAGAGGACCAGCGAGGGCTGCAGCACGTCGATGAGCACCTCGGCCTGCGGGTTGTAGGACCAGAGGATGGGGGAGGACATGCCGAGCCTGCGGGCGGCGCGCTTCACGAGCCACGGCAGGAGGCGAGCGTTCAGGGCACGCACCGCCCCGAAGCGGTGGAACGGGATCACGAGCGGTGAGAGCACGTTCACGCCGTCGATCTGACGCGGCGGCGCGAGACCGCGCTTCAGCCGGCGCAGGATCCGCTTGAGGTCGCGCGACGAGAGCTGTGGCTGGCGCAGCCCAAGGGACTCGACGAACAGCACGCGGTTCTGGCGCGCGAGCCGCGACATGAGGTGGTGCTGATTGGTCTTGAGCTCCGTCTGCCAATCGGCGAACCCGATGCAGACGATGTCCCTGCCGCTGAGGTTCACTCGTGCGGAATAAGTCGATCGCGCATGCGCTCGAACTCCGCCTGTGCCTGCTCGTAATCGTCGTGACGGCCGATGTCGAGCCAGTAGTCGGTGCACATCCAGCCGCGCACCTCCTCACCGGCGGCGATCAGCCGCAGGATGAGATCGGGGAAGTCGAGGCGCTCGCCGGACTCGATGAAGCCGACGGCGCGAGGGGAGAAGCAGTAGACGCCCATGCTCGCCTGGTACTCGATCTTCGGCTTCTCGGTGTAGCCGGTGAGCTTGTGGCTCTCGTGGCTGCCGTTCTGCTCGAAGTGGAGCACGCCGAGGGAGATCTGCACCTCCCGCGTGGTGGTGGCGATGGTGGCGGCGGCGCCGCTGGCCCTGTGGCGCTCCAGCAGCGCGGCGTAGTCCATGTCCGTGAGCGTGTCGCCGTTCATCACGAGGAAGTCGTCGTCGAGGCCCTCGATCAGGCCCAGCGCGCCGACCGTGCCGAGCGGCTCGTTCTCGCGGTAGTAGTCGATCGCGACGCCGTAGTTGTCGCCGTCGCGGAAGAAGGTCTCGATCAGCTCGGCCAGGTAGCCGGTCGCGATCGTGATGTGCTCGAAGCCGTCGCGCTTGAGCTGCCGGACGACGATGTCGAGCACGGGACGGTCGCCCACCGGCATGAGCGGCTTGGGCAGTACCGCGGTGTAGGGCCTCAGTCGCGTTCCCTGGCCGCCGGCCAGTACGACTGCGCGCTTCACAACGACCCCCCTGCGGGCGTTAGGCAGGCGCTATCAAACAGGTGCATGTGGACTACTCGGCTTGAAGGGTACGGGGCTTTACTTCGGAGCGCTTACAACCCGCGGCGCGCGAGCACATACGGGACGGTCCTCAAGATCACTTTCACGTCCAGCCACAGCGACCAGTTGGTCGCGTAGAGGTAGTCGATCTTGACCATCTCGTGCAGAGGGATCCGAGACGATCCAAGCACCTGCCAGAACCCGGTGATGCCGGGCACGAGGTCGAGGCGCCCACGCTGCCAGCCATTGATGCGCTGGTCCTCGTCCGCCACGAGCGGGCGGGGTCCGACCAGGCTCATCTCGCCACGAAAGACGTTCAGGAGCTGGGGGAGCTCGTCGAGGTAGGTCTTCCGGAGGAGCTTCCCGACGCGGGTGACGCGCGGGTCGTCCGCCATCTTGAAGAAGCCCTCGGCGCCCTCGTTGAGCTCCATCAGCTTCGGCTTCATCGCGTCCGCGCCGTCGCACATGGTGCGGAACTTGACGATCTTGAAGGCCTGGCCGTGGCGGCCGATGCGGCGCTGGCGGAACAGCACCGGGCCCTTCGAGTCGATTTTGATCAGCAGCGCGATGATCAGCATGAACGGAGCGAGCGCGAGCAGCACGAGCGCCGAGAACACGAGGTCCGTGGTGCGCTTCAGCACGCGCGAGGAGAGCGGCAGGCCCTGCCGGCGCAGGCCAAGCAGCGGGATGCCGTCGAGGTCGTCGAACTCGACCGAGGAGCCGACCACCTCGAACAGGCGCGGGAGCACGCTGACCTTCACGCCCATCGACTTGATCATCCGGATCGTGTGCAGGATCAGCTCCGGGTCAGACGGCCCCGGGGCGATCAGCACGCGGTCGATGTCGTGCTCGGCCAGGATGATGCCGAGGTTGTCGAGGCTGCCCAGGACGTCGGGCATCGGGGCCTCGTGCTCGAGCGGCACGCGGCCGATCAGGCGCGCGTTCAGGTCGAGGTTGCTGCGCAGCTTGCGGCGGACCGGCTCGGCGCTGTCGGCGTCGCCGATCACGAGGCAGCGCTCGGGCTGCGCGACGACGCGGACCAGCCGGCGGGCGATGCCGCGCGCGCAGGCGATGAAGAGGAAGAGCATCACCCAGATCCCGATGATCTGGCGGTGACGGAGCTGGCCCGCGACGATTGCGCCCTCGGCGAGCCACAGGAGCAGCGCGTAGAGCGTGGCCACCTGGAAGAGCGCCGGGACCTCGTCGAGTGTGGTCTTGCGGATGAGGTTCTCGTCGCGGTCGTAGAGACCGACCGCCTTGCTCACGAACGGCACGATCGGCAGCACCGCAAGGGCCGCCACGTGAAGGGTGTCGTCCCCGAAGACCGCCACGCCGAGGACCACGGCGACGATGGCCGCCAGGAGGTCCGCGCACATGAGCGCGACGCGATAGGTGAAGTCGCGCTTGGCGATCGACCCGATGTCGCCCTCGGGAATCGGCTTCCCGGGCTCACGGTCGATCTGGAGCCCGCGCCGCTGGCCCCAACGGCGGAAGGGGGAATCGGGACGGCGGACAGGGCCATCCGGCTCAGGAACGGGCCTGAGGGGCAGGTCAGCCAGCTCGGCGGTGGAGCGGGCGTCGACCTCGGCGGCGTTCTCGCCTTCCAGGGTCGTCAGCTCGTCCACGCCGCCCGGCCAGAACTTGTCTAGCGCTCGCGGTCGCATTGGTGATCAGTGGGCCAGAGGAAAACCTTTGTTGTCCTTATTCGTAACCCAGGAAACGCGGTCGCGCAAGCGAATTCCGTGAACTCCCGGTGAAAACTCAGCGGTCAACGCGCCAGCACTCCTTTGCAGGCTTTCACCACCTCAGAGACCGCCTCCGGAGCCAGGTCCGTACCCATCGGCAGAGCCAGGTTCTCGCTTGAGGCGAGGGCGGTGCCCGGCAGGTCGAGGGATTCCCCTCCGTAGGGCCGCATGGCGGGCTGAAGGTGGACCGGCCGGCGGTAGTAGGACCGGGACTCGACCCCCGCCTCGGCGAGCTGGGCGAGCACCTCGTCGGAACGCGGCGAGCGCACCACGTAGAGGTGGTAGACCGGCTCCGCCCCATCCACCGGCTTCGGCAGCTGCAAGAGATCGCCCAAACCCTCGTCGGCGTATGCCTGGGCCACCGCGCGGCGGGCCTCGGTCCAGCCGTTCAGCTCGGGCAGGAAGATCCGAAGCGCCGCGGCCTGGATCTCGTCGAGCCGCGAGTTGAAGCCCACGTCCACGAAGGTCTGCTTGTCCTCGGAGCCGTGGAAGCGGAGCCGCTTGACCGTCGCCGCGATCTCGTCGTCGTTGGTCGTGATCGCGCCGCCGTCGCCGAGGCAGAAGAGGTTCTTCGAGGGGAAGAACGAGAAGGTGGCGACGCTGCCGAGCGCGCCGGCCATGACCCCGTTCAGCGAGGCGCCGGCGGCCTGCGCCGCGTCCTCGACGATCGGAAGGCCGAACCGCTCCAGGTCGGGCACGGGGGCGACGTTGCCGAACAGGTGGACCGCGATGATCGCCTTCGTGGCGCCCGTGATCGCCGGCTCGACCGTTTCCGGGGTGACGCAGAACGTGTCCGGATCGATGTCGCAGAACACGGGGCTCGCCCCGGCGTTGACCACCGCCTCGGCGCTCGCGTAGAACGTGAACGACGGGACGACCACCTCGTCGCCCGGACCGACCCCGAGCGCCCGCAGGGCGATCGTGATCGCCTCGGTGCCGTTGGCCACGCCGATCGCGTGCTTCGCCCCGAGGTAGTCGGCGAACTCGGCCTCGAACGCCTCGACCTCCGGGCCGAGGATGTAGCGGCCGGTCTCGATGACCGCGCCGATGCGCTCACGGAGCTGCGCCGCGTAGCGAGCGTGCGATGAAGGGAATAGGGGGACGGCCATTACGAAGGGAGCCGTACCGTACCGGTCCGGCCCGTCGTCAAGACGACGACGACTACGGAAACTGCGGATTTACGTAAACGCCCTTGGGCCTGAGCTGCTTGGCGCGTTTGTAATCGGCCAGTGCCTGGTCCGCGTCGCCGCGCTCGGCGTCGATGCGGGCGAGCAGCAGCGGCTGCCGCCAGTTGAGCGGTTCCTTGCGCTGTGCGCGCAGCAGGTCGTTGCGGGCGGCGGTGAGCTGGTCCATCGACTCCTCCACGAGCGCGCGCTGCACGTACGGGCTGGCGGCCCAGGGCTCGGCCTGGATGGCGTCGTTGGCCTCGGCGAGCGCGGCCTCGGTCCGGTTCTTGGTGAAGTCGGTCTGGCTGTGGCGCGTGGCGACCGTCGACGCGAGCGACGGGAGCTGCAGCAATGCCGCGACGATCCCGATTGCCACGACCGGCATCCGCAGCAGTGCCCGCGGCGCACGCATGCGCGGCGATGCCATCGACGCGGCCGCCACCGCGCCCGCGATCACGCCCAGCATGCCCACGGCGGTGGACTCCCAGATCCAGTCGACTCCCGCCGCGAACAGGAAGACGCCGAACGCTGCCAGGAGGCCGGCCTGTAAGCCCACGTCGTCGCCCTCCAGCCGTCTTCGCGCCCTGAGCCCGCCGAAGATGAGCCCGCCCACCATGACGAGGATCAGAACGCCGCCGAAGAGGCCCTGCTCGCCGAACTGCTCGAGGTAGAGGTTGTGGGCGTCGCGGATGAACTCGGCGCCACCCTGCTGGTCCCACCAGAACTCGAACGTGCCCGAGCCGAGGCCCTTGATCGGCTCGTCCTTGAACGCGTCCCAGGCGGAGCGCCAGATG
>DATNBJ010000225.1:0-10947 GCA_035572055.1 Thermoleophilaceae bacterium
TGGTTCGTGCGCGGCGCGCGCGAATCGATGACGGCCGTGTCGTCGTAAGGGTGCACCGACCTGCCCATCGGTCGGTCGAGTATGACAGGGTGCTGAGCCGTTGTTCCCGCTCAAGGACAACATCGCCACGCGTACGACGCCGTACGTGACGATCGCGTTGATCCTCATAAACGTGCTCGTTTACTTCTTCGTGCAGCACGCGGGAATCTTCCACGGGCCGACCGACAACAGCGTGGTGAAGTTCGGTCTGATCCCGTACGAGCTGACGCATCCGGGCAAGCACTGCGGGCTCGATCCGTCCGGGGCGGTGCTGTGCGAGGGCCAGCCGGGAGTCAGCGGCAGCGCCCCCTCGCAGCCCAACACCTACGTGACGATCTTCACCTCGATGTTCATGCACGGCGGGCTGTTGCACATCGCCGGAAACATGCTGTTCCTCTGGATCTTCGGCAACAACATCGAGGACTCCATGAAGAAGTGGAAGTTCGTGATCTTCTACCTGGCCGCCGGGGTGGTCGCGAACCTCGCGCAGGTGGCGGTGAGCCCGGACTCCACGGCGCCCGGCGTGGGGGCCAGCGGCGCGATCGCGGGCGTGTTGGGGGCGTACGCGGTCTTATATCCACGCGCGCGAGTGGTCACCGCGGTGATCCTCATCTTCTTCATCACGCTGATCGAGCTGCCGGCCCTGGCCGTGCTCGGAATCTGGTTCGTGCTGCAGGTGGTGACCGCGTCGTTGCAGCCGCTGGGGGGCGGCGGCGTGGCCTATTTCGCGCATATCGGAGGGTTCTTATTCGGGTTAGTGTTGATCAAGTTGTTCGCTGATCATCCGAACACGGACTATTTCCAGCCGCGCTTCCCCGTTTACTGATGCAACGGACATTGGCGCTCGGGGCCGCCCTGGCGATGATCCTCGTCTTGATGTTCCTGACGCTTTCCGTCGCGTTTCAGCACGGTGTCGACGTACTTGTGGTGGTGTCGTTCGTAGTGCTCGCAATCTTGGGGTTCGGCGTTCTTGGGGCAATCTGGTCCGCAAATGATTAGCCCGCTTCAGGGCGGGTCGAAGCGCAGAGACAGGCGCCGGCGCGGCAAGCTTCGCCGGCGGCTCGGCCGGCTGATCGCCGTCCTCGTGCCGGTGGCTGCCGTCGTGCTCGCCTGGTTCTTCATCGCCGACAACGGCGGCACGATCGGCGTCCACTCCACCGCCACGGCCGGGTCGGGCGCGGCGGTCAAGCCCGCCAAGCCGCCGCTTGCCCCGCCCACCACGCCGGGAGCGAAGGAGGCGGTGGCGCTCGAGGCGCCCGACACGTTCCAACTCCACTTCAAGCGGCCCCCCAAGGGCGCCCTCGTGTTCGACGTGAAGTCCGGCCGCGTGCTCTGGCGGCTCAACCCCCTCCAGCCGATGCCGATCGCGAGCATCACCAAGCTGATGACCGCGCTGCTCGTGGCGGAGAAGACGCGCAACAACGACGAGGTGCTCATCACCCCGGACGCGCTGCGCTACTCAGGCTCGGGCGTGGGGCTCCTGCCCAAGGGCCGGCACGTGACCGTGAAGGCCCTGCTCTACGGGCTGTTGCTGCCGTCCGGCAACGACGCGGCGATCGCGCTCGCCGATCACGTGGCACACACCCAGCCGCGCTTCGTGCGGATGATGAACGCGAAGGCCGGCTCGCTCGGCCTGGAGTGCACGCACTACGTGTCGCCGCACGGCCTCGAGCCGGGCAACCGCTCCTGCGCCGCCGACCTGGCCGCGCTCTCGCGCATCGTCCTTCAGCACGCCCGTCTCGCCACGATCGTGCGCTCGGCCCACGCGGTGGTGCGCTTCCCGATCAAGGGCGGGAAGCTCTGGCTGAACAACACCAACCCGCTGCTGCGGATGGGCTACCCCGGGACGATCGGCCTCAAGACGGGCGACACCGACGAGGCGGGCCACTGCCTGATCGCCGTGGTGAAGCACGGGGCGCGGACGATCGGGGTGGTGTTGCTCAATTCGCCGAATCCACAGCAGCAGGCGCGCTCGCTGCTCGCACGCGCCTTCAGGGCAGACCGATCGTAGGGTGGGCAGTGCGCAGCGGGGCAGTGGGCAGGGCTTGGGCCCGAACCCTGCTCACTGCTCACTGCTCACTGCGCACTGCCCACTACGCATCCGCCGCCTCGTACGCCTGCTCGGCGATCAGCTCGCGGACCTCGTTGTCGTCCAGGTCCGTTCCGGGATGGTCGGCGTCGAGATGGCCTCGCACCGCGTCGAACAGGTCGTCGTCATTCGCGGCGTGCACCGTCTTGCCGCAGTCGCAGTCGATCACTCGCACCGTGTCTCCCTATCGGGTCGGGTCGGGGCCTACAGGGGGAGTGTTACCCGATTGCCAGAAGCTCGCGCGCCCGCTGCGACAACTGCGGCACTCCGAGGCGCTCGAACTCGGCGGCGGCCCGCTCCAGCGCGTCGGCGGCCTGCGTGACGTCGCCGTCGCGCGCCAGCCGCCCGCTGAGCATCATGCAGCGCGCCGCGTCGAGCGGGCGGCCGATCTCCAGCCACGCTGTGCGGGCCTGCTCGAGCTTCTCCGGCTCGTGTCCCGCGAACCCGGCCGCCTGGAGGGCCGCGGCGTGCCCGACCGGATAGTGCAGCCGGTCGGCCAGCTCGCTCGCCTCCTTGGCGGCCTCCACCGCCTGCTCGTCCTTGTCGGCGAGCGCGAGCACCTCGGCGCGCGCGGCGATGGCCTGGATCGACTGCGCGATGAGGCCCGCGCGCTCGCAGATGTCGAGCGCCTGGCCGAGCCCCAGGTCGGCGGCGGTGAAGTCGCCCCGGTCGGCGAGCACCGTGGCCAGCCCGAACAGCGCGGCGAACGCCGCCTCCGACCAGCCCACCTGCTCGGCGAGCGAGTGCGCGCGGCGGTAGAGCGACTCGGCCTGGTCCCAGTCGCCGTCGCGCCAGTGCAGGAGGCCGCGCAGGACCTGTGACAGGCAGACCTTGCCCGCCAGGCCCTGCTGCTCGCTGAGCCGCGCGCTGGCCTTGCTCGAGGTGCGGACCGCGTTCCAGTCGCAGCGGTACACCGCCAGCCAGCCGAGCGCGGCGTGCAGGTCCACCTGGGAGGGCACGTCGCCGATCTGCTCCGCCTGCGCGAGCGCCTCGGCGTAGGCCTGCTCGGCCTGCGGGTAGTCGGCCTCCGACACCTCGAGATGCTGGCCGAGCGCGAGCAGGGCGAGGATCGTCTCGCTGTCGTCCGAGCCGCGGGCCAGCTCGACCGCCTTCTCCAGGTTCTCACGCGCCTTCACGGTGTCGCCGATGCGGCCGAACACGCGGCCGAAGATGCCGTGCGCGCGGCTGGCGGCGCGGGTCTCGCCGAGTCGCTCGGCCAGGCGCAGCGCCTTCTCGGAGGCGTAGATCGCGAGCATGTTGTCGCCGGTCTGCATGTAGAGCCAGGCGGCCTCCTCGTAGAGGCGGACGAGCTCGATGCACGGCGGCCCGTCCTTCAGCAGGTTGATGCCCTTCTGGTGGTGCTCGATCGCCGCGCGCCGGTCGCCCTTCAGCCAGAAGCCCGAGCCGATCTTGCGGTGCAGGTCGGCCAGCCGGGTGAGGTTCTCGTTGCGGCGGTGGTACTCGAAGCACTCCTGCCAGACCTCGATCGCGGCGTCCACGCGGCCGAGCCGCAGCGCGGCGTCGCCCTGCTTCTCGCCGATGCGTGCGAGCGCCTCCGGCTCGTGCCGCTGGCCGAGGTCGCGCGCCGCCTCGTAGTGGGAGAACGCCTCGCTGTTCGAGTAGAAGGACATGGCGGCGTCGCCCGCCGCCTCCAGGAAGTGGAGCGCCTTCAGCTCGCTGCGCTCGAGGTCGGCGCTCTCGACGCGAGCCTCGCGGCCGAGGCTCGCCGAGCGCCCGTAGTGCTCCGCCAGCAGAGCGACCACCTCGTGGCTGCGGTCGCCGGCGCGCTCCTCCACGAAGGTGCCCACCTGGAAGTGCTTGCGCGCGCGAACGGCCTTGGGCAGCATCCCGTAGGCCACGTCGCGGATGAGCACGTGCTTGAACGCGAGCTCCGGCTCGCCGCTCAGCGCGCCGGCCTCGCCCGGCACGAAGATGTCCTTCTCCTGCAGCGAGCTGAGCGCCGTGGTCAGATCCTGCCCGTCCTCCTCGGCCGCGGGGATCAGCGACTCGGGCCAGAACGTGCGGCCCACCACGGCGGCGTGCTGCACGAGGCGGCGCTCGAACGGCTCGAGCGAGTCGAGGCGGGCGGCCAGCAGCCCCTGCACGGTGTCCGGCAGCTCGCTGCCGCCGTTGCCCTCCTCCGCCAGCAGGCGCACCATCTCCTCGACGAAGAACGGATTGCCGCCGGCGCGCTCGGCCACGATCGGCGCGAGGTCGGTGTCGGACTCGCCCGACGGGAGGAGCGAGGCGATCAGCCTGTGCGTCTCCTGCGCGTTCAGCGGCTCGAGGAAGATCGAGGTGGCGCCGCGGCGGCCGCCGCCCCAGCCGGGCCGGCGCTCGAGCAGCTCGTCGCGCGCGAGGCAGAGGATCAGCAGCGGGCCGCGCACCCACTGGCCGAGGTGCTCGATCAGGTCGAGCATGCCCTGGTCGGCCCAGTGGATGTCCTCGAACACGAGCAGCAGCGGGTTGCGCCGAGCCATCGCCTCCATCGCCGTGCGCACCGCCGCGAAGAACGCCTCGCGCATGCGCTGCGGGTCCTGGACGTCGGCCGGCGGCTGCTCGCCCGGCGGCTCGATGCCGAGGAGGCGTCCCATCATCATCGCCGTGCGCTTCGCCTCGGCCTCCGACGCGAGCATCCGCACGGCGCTGTAGAGCTTCTCCCAGGCCACGTCGGCGGGATCTGTGTCGACGATGCCGCACTCCGTGCGCACCACCTCGCCGAGCGCCCAGAAGACGATGCTCGACCCGTAGGGGAGGCAGCGGCCCTGACGCAGGGTGGGCGCGTCGGGGCGAGCCGTCAACGCTCGCTCGAGCTCGCGCTGGAGGCGCGTCTTGCCCACGCCCGCCTGGCCCACCACGGTGACCAGGTGCGGCCGGCCCTCGGAGACCACGCGGCCGTAGAGCGACTCGAGCAGGCGCAGCTCCTCGTCTCGTCCCACGAGCGGCGCCTCGCTGCGCGCCAGCATGCGGCCCATGGGCTGCGCGGCGGTGACGCCCACCGCCTCCCAGGCCCGCACCGGCTCGGCCTTGCCCTTCAGCTCGAGCGCCTCGAGCTCGCGGTACTCCACCACGTGCCGGGTGGCGCGATAGGTGCGGTCGCCCACCGTCACGCTGCCCGGGCGGCTGGCGGTCTCGAGCCGCGACGCGACGTTCACCGTGTCACCGATCACCGTGTACTCGCGGCCCACCGCCCCGGCGAGCACCTCGCCGGTGTTCACCCCCACGCGCAGGGCGAACGAGACGCCGTGCGTGTCGCCGAGACCCTCGTTGATCTCGGCCATCGCCTCCTGCATCCCCAACGCCGCGCGCACCGCGCGCTCGGCGTCGTCCTCGTGGGCCACCGGGGCGCCGAAGATCGCCATCACGTTGTCGCCGATGTACTTGTCCACGCGACCGCCGTAGCGCTCGACCTCCTCGCCGAGGCGGCGCAGGCAGCGCTCCACCAAGCTCTTCACGGCCTCGGGGTCCATCGTCTCGGCCACGGCCGTGTAGCCGGAGAGGTCGGCGAACACCACGGTGACCTGGCGGCGCTCTTCGGGCAGCGCGAGCACGCTCGGCTCGGCCACGGGCGCGCGCGCCGCGGGCGCCTCCTCCACCGGCGTGCCGCAGTTCATGCAGAAGCGCGCCTGAGCCGGCAGCTCGGTGCCGCAAACGCCGCAGCGTCGCTCCAGCGCGTTTCCGCACGACATGCAGAAGCGCGCGCTCTCAGGGTTCTCGGAAGAACAGGTCGGACAGACCTTGCCCGGCATCGCTCCTCGGACGATATCCCGCCCGCCGTGTGGAGTCTGTGAGTTTTGTTGCGTTCAAACGCCGGCGCTTCGTGCCGATCATGTGAGAACACAGCAGTCTTGAACCACTTGGAGGAAGCGTGAAGGAGTACCGCGACGAAGCGATGAAGCACCTCGAGGCCGCCGAGAAGGTGGAGCCGCAGGCGAACGGCGACGTCGGCTGGGCCACCTATCAGGTGAACGCCTCGATCGCCGCGAGCCTGATCGACATCGCCGAGACGCTCCACGCGATCCGCGCGAGCGTCGACAAGCAGGCCGGCACCGAGTAGCGGCGCCGGGGCTCGCTACCTGGCGAGCGAGCGCCGGGCGTGAGCGACCCAGGACTTCAGCGACCTGAACATCGGCCGCGCCTGGCCGTTGTTGGCGAGCAGGCTGCTGTCCCAGTTCACGACCGTCGGCGGTGACACGAGCCCGTACTGGAGCATCGACTTCACCCGCGGGTTGTGCAGCGCGATCGAGAACGCCTGCGTGAGGTACTTGGCCGCCTTCCTCGAGTTCATCGCGAAGCGGCCGTGCACCAGGTAGCCGTACTCGGTGAGGTAGACCGGCAGCGCGCCGCCGTGCGGCGTCCGCAGCAGGCGCTTGTGCGCCATCCGGCTGAGCTCCTTGGTGAGCCGGCTGAGCGACGCGATCGTCACGTCGTTCTTGCCGCCGACCACCTTTCGCGGCGAGTGGCGGTAGTCGTACGGGTGGTGGGCGTAGCCGTCGGCCTTGAGATGCGAGCGCCCCACCATCTTCCGCAGCCAGGTGAGCGGCGCCATGCCGGCGCGCCCGCGGGCCTGGGGCGAGGTCTCGCCGATCAGGACCTTCGCCCTGCGGTCGGCGCGCTTGATCGCCGAGTAGGCGCCCCTGTAGAGGCTGCGATAGATGCCCGGCGAGCTGTTGTGCGGCTCGAGCCAGCTCTTCCAGTTCGGCTCGTTCCAGATGCCGTAGCGGTCGACGCGCCCCTTGAAGTGGGAGGCCACGTCCCGGGCGAAGCTCGCGAACCGGCGGGCGTTCGGCTTGTAGACGCCGACCCTGTGCTTGCCCTCGGCCCACGCCGGCACCGGTCCGGTGAGCGTGAGCTGCACCTTGATGCCGTTGGCGGCGGCCTGAGCGATGAGACTGTCGTAGTTGCTCCAGTTGTAGCCGGGGTTGGCCGGCACGGAGCGGCTGCCCGGATTGGCCACGACGCGTGCCCAGAGCACGTTCACGCGGAGCCGCGTGACCCGGAGCTCCTTGGCTCGCTGGAAGCCGAGGTCGCGTCCGTACCAGGAGTTGGTGAGGAACACCGAGTCGTCCTGGAGGGCGACCTCCATGCCGCGCGCTGCGTGTGCCGTGCCGGCCGGCACGACGAGGGCGGCCGCGGCGAGCGCGCTGATGATGAATGCCTTGAATCGCATAGAAATCACGGAACACGCTTGCCCCGGGAGGGGTTGCGGTATACGTCACCTAAATGACGCGTTTCGGCCTGATTGGCATGATCAGGGCGCATCCCGGCAAGGGAGATGCCCTGGCTGAGGTACTGCTCGATGCAGCGGATCGGATGCGGGATTCCGTGCAAGGCTGCGAGTCGTACGTGATCGCCCGCGCTCCCGACGATCCCGACGCGATCTGGGTCACCGAGGTCTGGGAGAGCCGCGAGGCGCACGCGGCGTCGCTCACGCTCGACAGCGTGAAGGCCGCGATCGAGCGCGGTCGTCCGCTGATCGCCGGCTTCTCCGAGCGGGTCGAGACGATCCCGGTCGGCGGGCTCGGGCTGGGCTAGCCGCTGTGGTAGGTCGCCAGCAGCGCCTGCACCGCGGAGGTGTATGCCCCCTTCGGCGCGCCGTTGTTCTGCATGACCCCGAAGAAGTTCTCGTAGTCCGAGCCTGACCCGGACGCCCCACCGTTCCGCTGGTTGTAGACGAAGATCGCCCGAAGCCGCGGGTAGGTGGCGTGCATGTCGTCGATCGCGGCGGTGAGATTCGCCCCGGCCTGGGCGTAGCTCAGGCACAGCGGCCACTCGTAGTTCTTGTTCACGCAGCGCCCGTTGTCGGTCGAGATGCCGTACTCGGTGGCGAAGAACGGCAGCGTGGTGTCGCCGTGCTTGGTGGTGTCCTTCACGAGCTGGTTGAGGATCGGGCCGTAGCGCTGCTTCGGGCCGTACGGGTGGAGGCTCCAGCCGCCGATCCACTTGTTGAGGTCGGGGACGGCGCTGAACATGCCGTCGACCCAGTCGGAGCAGTCGCAGTTGGCGTCCTCGCCGATCGCCAGCAGCTTGACGTTCGGGTTTGCGGCCTGGATCGCCTGGGCGGCGTCGCGCACGCGCAGCGCGTACTGCTGTGCCCGGGCCTTGTAGCCGGAGCAGCCGGGACCGCAGTTGAACTGGTAGCTCTGGTTCGTCTCGTTGCCGAACTCGATGTAGCGCATGGCGTACTGGCCGCCGGGGTGATTCGTCCAGTAGGTGCCGCCCGGGCCGTAGGCCTTCGCCCAGCTCGCGAGGCCCTGCGCCTCCGAGGTGCTCGGCACCCGGCCGTAGAACGAGGCCATGGCGATCACCTCGGTGCCCCTCGCGGCCATGCCGCCCACGTTCTCCGCGAGCTTCGAGGCCGGGGTGTCGATGCTCTGCTCGAAGCGGACCATGCGCGGGTGCAGGCTCGGCATCAGGCCGGCCTCCCAGTTCGGGGCGGGACCGGAGACGGTGCCGACCGTGAAGCCGGGCGCGCCCGGACCCTGCGAGGCCGGCGGCGCGGGGGTGGTCGCCGTGCGCTTCTTCGTGGGCGCACAGCGGCGCACGCGCACGAAGCGGCCGTGGCGGCGGATGAAGTGGCCGTGGCGCCTGACGCGGACCCAGCGGTACTTCTTGCAGCGCTTGCGCTTCTTCTTCTTCTTGGCGACGACGGCGTGGGTGTCGCTCACCTTCGAGGTGGGTCCGTCGCTGGCCTCGCCGGCCGCGGGGGCCAGCAGGGCGAGGGCAATCAGGGCAACGACAAGGCGCACGACAACGCGCCGTGTGGCGGAAGGGAGGGGCACGACGGCGCGGCAGGCTACCTCAATTATTTGATTTGCGTCGCCTTCCTCACCGGTGCACTTTCGTACCCCGTTTGAGGAATGTCGCAAATAGCGAATTCCGCTCTCGAGCCTCACTCGAGGTTGCTATCGGCGGCTTTTCGGAATTGATTAGGGGGTTGGGAGAGTGCTTGCATTCCGTCCATGAGCGGACGTTGGACCTCGTTCGTCGCCGACCCCGGCGACCAGCCGCCGCGCACGCTGCGCGAAGACGGCAACCCGGATCACCGCCTGCGCGTGGAGCACGATCGCGACACCCTGCTCGTGCATCTGAGCGACGAGGACGGGCGCGGATGGACCGTGTTGGCGGTCGATCGCGCCAGCCGGCGCTGGGTGGTGGCGCAGTCGCTGCGCCAGGTCGACGCGGCGAAGGAGGCCTACGAGCGGCTGCACGAGGAGAGCTGATCCAGGATGATCGACGATCCAGCGAACACAACGCGCTGCGCGTCGCCGGCAGTAAGAGCAGCCTCGGCTTCCGTCTTGATCACGAGGAGGTCTAGACGAGGAAATGGAGCCTGCCGGGATCGAACCGGCGACCTCCTGCTTGCAAAGCAGGCGCTCTCCCAACTGAGCTAAGGCCCCGTGCGGGTGAATGGTAGGGCCAGAGCAGAGAAGAACCGATGGCGGTGGGGAACCGCGCGCCCGCGAGACCCCACCGCACATCGATCAGCGGCTTTCATGCCGCTCCGAACGACGGAACCCTCCATGCCGTCGTGTCCTGGTTATCGTCCGCGCGCGCGAAAAGACGCAATGGCGCGCGCGTAAACCTGGACGAACGTCTAGCGGTCTGGACTACTCGAAATCGAAGTCGCGAGGCGGCTTCTGCTCGAACCAGAGGCGGTCGTGCTCAGGCGTGTCCTGGAGGAACTCCGGCGTGTCGCCGAGGAGGTCTTCGTCGTCGTCCTCGTCGTCGGCGTCGTCGTCGTCGTCGTCGTCGAGGTCGGAGAAGTCGTCGTCCTCGTCGAAGTCGTCGTCGTCATCATCTTCGCCGTAGGCGTCGTCGTCCTCGCCCTCGTCCTCCTCGAAGCGGTACTCCTCCGTGTCCGCCAGCTCGACGCGCGACGGAGCCGGCGACTCGACGGGCGGCGGCGCGGGGTCGACGGCTGCCTCGGGCTCGTCGGCCAGGTGATCGAAGACCGGCGGGTCGGAGATCCGCTCGAGGTCGGAGATCTCTTCTGACAGCGGATCGCCGAACGCGGCCGGGGCGGCCTCGTCCTCGTCTACGTGAACCGGCCGGTCGTCGACCGCCACGTCCTGTGCGGCCTCGCGCGGGAACTCCCGGCGGGCCGGACCGAGCGCCTCGGCTTCCTTCTGAGCGATCTCGTCATCGCTCGCGCCGTGGCGGCGTTTGAGGTCCAGGTGCTCTCGTATCGCGTCGTCGAGAAGCCCCACAGGGGCCCTAGGGTAGCGGACCCGCGGGCGTCTCTCTATGTCGCGGCGCGCACGGCGTCCGCGCGCTGCACCTGGTTCTTGCCACCGTGCTTCGCGCGGTACAGAGCGGCGTCGGCAGCCGCGATCAGAGACTTGCGGGCGTCGGCCGATTCCGGGAACGCGGCCACGCCAAAGCTCGCTGTGATCTTGAGGACCCCCTGCCCGTCCAGGCGCTTCACGGCGAGGTCCGCCACCGCGGCGCGCATGCGCTCGGCGAGCAGCTCGGCGCCGTCCAGATCGGTCTGGGGAAGGATCACCGCCAGCTCCTCGCCGCCGTAGCGGGCCGGCACGTCGATGTCACGCGACAGCGACCGCAGCGCACGCGCCACCTCCACCAGAACCACGTCGCCCTGCTGGTGGCCGTAGGTGTCGTTGACCTTCTTGAAGTTGTCGATGTCGAGCATGGCCAGGCCGACCGGGCTGCTGAACCGCCGGCTTCGCTCGACCTCGTTCTCGAGCGCCTCCTGGAAGTGGCGCACGTTGAAGAGGCCCGTGAGCTCGTCGGTGACCGCGAGGCGCTGAGCGGTCTCGTGGAGGTTGGCGTTCTCGATCGACACCGCGGCCTGCGCG
>DATNBJ010000226.1:0-3836 GCA_035572055.1 Thermoleophilaceae bacterium
ACCGGGTCGGGACGCACGATGACGGTGTCGAGCACCTCGACGATCTCGTCAGCCGGCATGCCGGTCCGTTCGGCCTGCTCGCGGACCTTCTCGGGGCTCGTGCCCTGGTAGATGCAGACGGTTCCGAGCTTGCCGGACTCCTCCCGCACCGCGTAGGTGCGGATCCAGCGGACGTCGTCGGACATCTCTTCGCCGACCTCGGCCGACCTGGCGGCGGTGGCCTGGAGCTCCTCGGGGCTGCCCCAGTAGTCGCGGCGGCGAATGGCGTACAGCTTCATGAACATCCTCCTGGTGTCGGTGGGTGGGGGATGGGAGGACCCTAAGGCGCGGCATGGGTGCCCGACATGCGCCGTGTTGCCGTACTTCTCGACCCGGTATGCCGTATCTAGGCGACGAGCAGTCCCAGCTCGCCCGCCCGGTGCGCCGCCTCCACGCGCGTGCGGCAGTCGAGCTTGCGCAGGATGTTGCGCACGTGCATGTCCACGGTGCGGCGGCTGAGGAACAGCTCCTGGGCGATCTCGCGGTTGGTGCGCCCCACGGACAGGAGCCGCACCACCTCCAGCTCGCGGCGCGAGAGCCCGGCCCCGCCGGCGTCCGCGGCCGCGCGGGAGCCCAGTTGGCCGCCCAGCTCGGACACCTCGCGAGCGGCCTCGGTGGCCAGTGGGCGCGCCCCGAGCCTGCGGGCGAGCCGGTGGGCCGAGCTCAGCCGCTCCAGGGCCAGCTCACGCTCGCCCGCCGCCGCGAGCGCCACGCCGGCGCGGAGCTCGATCTGCGCGCGCTCGAACGGGATGTCCAGCTCCTGGTGCAGCTCCGCCGCCCGGACGAGCTGCTCCGCCGCGGTGGCGCGGTCGCCGTCGAGCAGGGCGCCCTCCCCGATCGCCGCCGCGAGCGCCGCGAGCGCGTCGGGGTGTCCGCCCTGGGACGCCATCTGGCCCAGCGCATCCGCGCATTCGCGCACGGCGCGAGCGTCGCCCTGAGCGGCGAAGAACGAGGCCGCCCAGCGCAGGCCGGCGATCGCGTAGTGGTGGTCGTTCGACTGCTCCCACTCCCCGAGCAGCGCCCGGCAGCGCTCGCGGGCGTCGTCGACAGCGCCCTCGGCGGCGGCCACGCGGGCCAGCGCGCCGGTGGAGTCGATCGTCATGTTGTAGTGGCGCGCCTGCGAGGCCATGGAGAGGCACGACGTGAGCAGCCGCCGCGCGGTGGTGTTGCGGCCCTGAAAGCAGTAGATCGCCCCGAGCAGCCCCTCGGCCACCCAGAAGGCGGTCTCGTCGCGGATCAGCTCGCGGCACATCTCGACCGAGCGCGCCCATTCGCCCTGCTCCCGCAGCACGTAGGCCATGCAGCTGACGCAGGCCGACTCCACCTCGCCGTCGTCCGCCAGCCGGCAGAGGTCGAGCGCGGCGGTGAGCGCATCCTCGGCCTCGCGCAGCGCGACGCCGTCGTAGAGCGCGACGCTCAGCCGCTGGTAGAGATCGGCGGCCACGACCGTCATGTCGTGCTCGAGCGCCACCGCGAGCGCCGCGCGGACGGTCTCGACGCCCGCCTCGTAGTCGCCGCCCTTGGCGCGCGCCATTCCCTCGAGGCCCTGCGCCCTCAGCCGCAGATCGAGCCGCCCGGCGCGCTCCGCCTCGGCTCGCGCGCGCACGCTGAGCACCACGGCGTCGGCGTGCTTGGCGGCGATGCGGGTCTGGTTGGCCATCGCCAGCAGCTCCACCGCGGCGTCCGCGGGCGCGCCGGCCGTGGCGAAACCCTCGGCCGCGAGGCGCCGCACGGCGAACGCTGCCGTGCGCTCGCCGCGAAGCTGGAGCACGGCCGCGAGGCGGCGCTGCGCCTCGGCGCGCTCCACGCCGCTGCGCAGCTCCGCGAGCTCGCGCCACGCGCGTGCCGACTCCGCCAGGTCGCCCGACAGCTCTGAGCAGCGGGCGTAGCGCTCGAGCGCGTCGAGCCGGCGCTCGTCCTCCTCCGGCTCGGGCCACAGGTCGAGCGCCTTGCGGGCCGACTCGGCCGCGTCGCGGAAGGCGAACAGGTCCTCGGAGTCGCGCGCGGCGAGCAGCAACGAGTCGCGCGCCCTGCCGAGCTCGCGCGCTCCCAGCCAGTGCGTGGCCACCTCGCCGCTCGACGCGCCCGCCGCCTCGAGCAGCGTGGCGATCTCGCGGTGCAGGCCGCGCCTGCGCAGCCAGGGAATGTCCGCATAGAGAGCCTCCCGCGCCAGCCCGTGCTTGAACGCGGCGCTGCCCATGTCGCGCTCGGCCGCGAGGCCGATCTCGAGCATCTCCGCCACCCCCTCGGCGCTCGACAGCGAGCTGACCAGGTCCAGGTCGAACACCTCGCCCGCCACCGCAGCCGTCTCCGCCGCGGCGCGGCCGCGCTCCGACAGGTCCGTGGCCGCGATCAGCACGGCGTCGCGCACGGTCTCCGGCAGCGGCACCTCCCCATGGCGTGAGAGCTCCACGCCGTGGCGGCCCTTGCTGAGCGCGTCGCTCACCCGCAGGGCCGCCGCCAGCTCCTCGACGAAGAAGGGCGAGCCCTGGGTGGCGTCGTGCACCGAGCGCACGAGCGACGATGCCGGCGCCGCGTCGAGCACCGACTCGAGCAGCTCGGCCACCTGCTGCTCGTCGAGGGGGCCGAGCGCCAGCTCGTCGAGCTGCCCGGCCCGGCGCAGCTCGTGGCGGAACCGCCGGAGCCCGTGGTCGCGCGGCAGGCCGTCCGAGCGGTAGGCGGCCACGACGAGCAGCGAGAGCTCGGGCAGGTGATGAACGAGCGCCGACAGCAGCTCGAGCGTGGCCTCGTCCGACCACTGGAGGTCGTCGAGGACCACGAGGCCGGCGCGGTCTCTCACCAGCCCGGCGAGCGCGCAGCGAACGGCCTCGAACAGCGTGGGAGGGTCGCTCGTCTCGGCCGCCTCGCCGAGCTCGGGGAGAAGCACCGCCAGGTGCGGCACGAGCGGTCCGCATCCCGCGAGGGCGCCGGCGTCGTCGCGCAGCCCCGCGCGCAGCACGCCGATCACCGGGCCGTAGGGCGCGGTGCCGGCGTGGCCGGCCGTGGCCGACAGGACCAGCGCATCGGGCACCCGCGCGGCGAGCTCGCCGGTGAGGCGCGTCTTGCCCACGCCCGCCTCGCCGCTCAGCAGCAAGATGCCGCCGGCGCCGGCGCGAGCCCTGTCGAACCTCTCGGTGAGCCGCTCGAGCTCGGCGTCACGCCCAACGAGGTCGCCGCGAGCCGTCATGCGGGGGAGGCTATCCGGCGGTCGACGGCGCCCGCGAAAGCCCGTGCCGGTGCGCCAGCGCAGCCGCCTCGCCGCGGCTCGTCACGCTCAGCTTGCCGAGGATGTTCGACACGTGAACGCTTGCGGTCTTGCGGCTGATGAAGAGCTCTTCGGCGATCTGGGGGTTCGACTTGCCCTGCGCGACCAGGGCGAGCACCTCGACCTCGCGCTCGGTGAGGCCGAAGGGATCCTCGTCGCTCGCGGCCGGCTGATCGTCGGCGGTCAGTCGCAGCCGTGCGCGCCGGGCGAGCCCGCGCGCCTCCTCGGCGAGCGGCGCCGCTCCCAGCTCGTCGGCCAATCGGATCGCCTCGGCGAGGCTCGCCGTGGCGGCGTCCCGGCGGTCGGCCGCGCAGTCCGCGTCGGCGCTGCGCAGGAGCGCATGAGCGAGGAGGAAGGGATCGCCCTCCACTCGACACGCCTCCAACGCCGCATTCCAGTCCGCGTCGCCGCCGCGTGCACGCGCGGCCTCCGCCGCCGCGAGGGCGCGGTAGGTGCGCGACGGCTGGGTCCTGAGCGGCAGCTCGGCCGCGAGCTCCACGAGCGCATCGACCCGGTCCCGCGCCGGTTCCGC
>DATNBJ010000227.1:0-3613 GCA_035572055.1 Thermoleophilaceae bacterium
CCACCCGCAGGTCGAGCTGCACGCCGGCGACACGGTCATGTTCTCCGCCACGCCGATCCCCGGCAACGAGCGCGCGGTGAACGAGACGATCGACCGCATCTATCACCTGGGCGCCGACGTGATCACGCCCCAGGACGCGCCGATCCACGCCACCGGTCACGGCTGTGCCGAGGAGCTCAAGCTGATGATCAACCTCACGCGCCCGCGCTATGTGCTGCCGGTGCACGGCGACCATCGCCGCCTGCGCGCGCACGCCGAGCTGGCCGAGGCCGTGGGCGTCGACCCCGAGGACATCTTCCGCGGCGAGAACGGTCTGCCGCTCGAGATCGACGAGCGAGGCGCGCGCTTCGGCGAGCGCGAGCAGGCGGGCATGATCTTCGTGGACGGCGTCGACGTGGGGGACATCGAGGACGTGGCGCTGCGCGACCGCCGCATGCTGTCCGCCGACGGCATATTCATCGTGGTGGCCACGATCTCCGAGCAGGACGGCCGCTCGGTGGCGCCGCCCGAGATCATCTTCCGCGGTGTGCCGTTCGCCGAGGACAGCGACGGCCTCACGGAGGAGATCCGCGAAGCGGTCGAGGAATCGCTGGAGCGCTCGGCCGAGGAGGAGATCCGCGAGATCGACCTCCTCCAGAGCCACCTGCACGACGACGTGGCGAAGTTCGTCTACGAGCGGCTGCGGCGCCGGCCGATGGTGCTGCCCGTCGTCGTGGAGGTCTAGCCCGCCGCCACCGGCTGCTCGTCCGGCTGCGGCACGGGCGCCCCGCTCGCCGGCAGCTTCACCACGAAGCGCGCTCCGCCGCCCGCCGGGCTCTCCAGCTCGACCGAGCCGCCGTGGCCCTCGGCGACCGCGCGCACGATCGCCAGGCCCAGGCCGCTGCCGCCGTCGCCGGTGTCGCCCGCGCCTCGGACGAAGCGCTCGAAGATGCGCGCGCCGAGGTCTGGGGGGATGCCCGGTCCGTCGTCCTCGACCACGAGCACGATCCAGCCGCCCTCGCGGCGCACCTCGGTGCGGATGCTCGTTCCGGCCGGCGTGTGGGCCACCGCGTTGCCCATGAGGTTGAGGCTGAGGCGGTGCAGGTCGTCGGGCACGCCGTTGACGCGCAGGCCCGGTTCCTCGACGTCGACGCTGAGCTCGTGGTCCATCGCGGTGGGCGCCACCTCACCGGCGGCCTCGCGTACAACCGAGCCGACGTCCACGAGCTCGCGGGGGGCCTGGCGGCCGGTGTCGGCACGGGCCAGCAGCAGCAGGTCGGCCACCAGGCGGCGCATCCGGTGCGACGAGCGCAGGGCGGAGGCGGCGATCTCGCGGTCCTCGCCGGCCAGTCCGGCCTCGAGCAGCTCGAGGTTCGTGAGGATGCTCGTGAGCGGCGTGCGCAGCTCGTGCGACGCGTCCGCCACGAACTCGCGCTGGCGGGCCAGGGCGGCCTGCGTCTCGTCCTGGGCGGAGTCGAGCGCCATGAGCATCTCCTCGAGCGTTCGGGCGAGGTCCGCCACCTCGTCGTCCGACTCCGGCATCGGCAGGCTCACGCCAGGGTCGCGGGTGCGGGTGATCTCCTTGGCCGCGCCGGTCAGGCGGGAGACCGGAGCCATTGCGCGGCGGGCCACTGCGTGGCCGGCGAGCAGCGCGAGTATCGAGCCGCCGATCACGCCCAGGAACAGCAGCAGCCGGATGCGGCTGACGGTGTGCCGCAGGGTGGAGACCGGCTTGCCGTACTGGACGTACGCGAGCACCTGGCCGTCGGAGTACTTGACCATCGAGACGACCCGGTAGCCGCCCACCTCGTGCAGGCCGGCACGGGGCGGACCCAGGTCGACCGTCCTCGGGTCGGATCGGATCTGAGCGCCGTAGGGGTCGATCACGCGCACCACGGCGCCGCCCGCGGTGGCTGCGTCGATCACCTCCTGCGGAGGCACGTTGATCACGCCGCCGCCCACGTAGTAGATCGAGATGTGATCCTTCAGCTGGGAGGCGGTGAGCCGCACGTCGCCGTCGAAGTCCGCCCGGACGCGGCTGACGGTGACCCGCTCGGTGGCCACGGCGAACAGGCAGAGGATCACGAAGGTGAGCCCGGCGGAGGTGACGGCGAGGCGCCAGCGGACTGGCAGGCGGTCGAAGCGCTGGGCGATCCGTCTCATGGAGCGCGCAACACGTACCCGGAGCCGCGGACCGTGTGCAACACACGCGGTTCGCCACCGGCCTCGAGCTTACGCCGCAGATTCGAGATGAACACGTCGACCGTGTTCGTCTCCACGAGCACCCGGTATCCCCAGACCTGCTCGAGCAGCGCCTCTCTCGTGACCACGAGCCGCTCGTTGCGCATCAGATACTCGAGCAGCTCGAACTCGCGGGACGTGAGCTCGAGCGGGCGGTCCCCGCGCAGCACTTCGCGCGTGTCGGGGTTCAGACGGACGTCCCCGACCACCAGGAAGGCGCTCCCGCGCGGCGGACGCCGCCGGAGCAGGGCACGCAGCCGTGCGAGCAGCTCCTGGCGCTCGAACGGCTTGACGAGGTAGTCGTCCGCTCCGGTGTCGAGGCCCTCCACGCGCGAATCGAGACTGTCGCGCGCGGTGAGCATCAGGATCGGGACGTCGCTCGCGTCGCGCAGGCGCCTGCAGACCTCGATCCCGTCGAGGCGGGGGAGCCCGAGATCGAGCACCACCGCGTCGGGCTCGAACAGCGCCGACTCTTCGAGCGCCGCCACGCCGTCCTCGGCGAGGCGAACGTCATAGCCCTCGAGCCGCAGCGAGCGACGAAGCGCGCCGCCGATCTCGGCGTCGTCCTCCACCACAAGTACACGCGGCTTCTGTGCCATCCCGTTAAGGGTATTTGGAGCGGACCGCCCGCTCGCGCTGCTTTAACCCCACTTTAAGGCCGGTGATTCGGTCCTTCACGCAAGCAGCGCGAAGGGTTGCGCCCGGCACCGTCGAAGGAGTGCGGGCTGATATGGCCAGCCGCCGACCCACCAAGAAGCGGCGGCGCGCGACGCGCGGTCGCGCGCTGACGGATCTGCTCGACTTCCGCATGCCCCAGTTCGAGCAGCACCAGCTCGACGTGATCGGGCTGGGACTGGTCGCGTTCGCCGCGTATTTCACGCTCGTCTTCTACCTCGGCTGGGACGGGGGCAAGGTCGGCGAGTACATGGCGATCGGCTTCAAGTACCTCTTCGGCGGGGTCGCGTACCTGGCACCCATCGTGATGTTCGGGACCGGCGCGGTGCTGGTGCTGCGGCCGATGCTGCCGTCGGTGAAGCCATTCAAGGCGGGTGCGACCTGCCTGATCGTCGGTCTTCTGCTGGGCCTGGCCGGTCACTGCTTCGGGCTCGGCCCGGACGTGCCGGCGCGCGAGGGCTACTTCCACCCCGACTACTTCCGCCACCACGGCGGCCTGACCGGCGAGGGCCTCTACTGGACGTCGAAGACGCTCTTCCAGCAGTTCGGCACTGACATCTTCTTCATCTTCCTGATGCTCGGAGGGCTGCTGCTGCTCACCGGGGCGTCGGTGGCGGGCATCGTGCGCGCGACCGGCGAGAGCCTCACGAGAACCACGCAGCGCGTGAAGCAGTCGACCAGCGAGTTCGCCGCGCTCGTGGGCGCCCGGCCCGCTCCG
>DATNBJ010000228.1:0-2167 GCA_035572055.1 Thermoleophilaceae bacterium
CACCACCTTTCGTTCGCTGTCGCGGATCGAATTCGACTGCGCGCAGGCCGGGGCGAGCACCTTCGTCAACCTCGCGGCGCCCGCGGTCCACTCGATCACGCTGAACGGGACCCCGGTCGCCGCCGTGGCGTTCGACGGCGAGCGGATCGCGATCGACGGCCTGCGGGCCGGACGCAACGAGCTTGAGGTCGACGCCGAGTGCGCCTACTCGCGCAGCGGCGAGGGCCTGCACCGGTTCGCCGACCCGGCCGACGGCAACGTGTACCTCTACTCCGACCTGGAGACGTTCGACGCGCACCGGGTCTACGCCTGCTTCGACCAGCCCGACATGAAGGCGCGGTTCGAGTTCGCCGTGCGGGCGCCGCACGAGTGGACCGTGGTGTCGAACATGGCCCCGGACGTCGAGGGCGGCGTGTACGTCGGCGGCGGCACGCGCTCCTGGCACTTCCCGCCCACCCCGCTGATGGCGACCTACATCACCCACGTGTCCGCGGGATCGTGGCACGTCGTCCGGTCGGAGCACGACGGCATACCGCTCGGCATCCTCTGCCGCCAGTCGCTGGCCCGCTACCTGGATCCCGACGAGATCTTCGAGGTCACCAGGCAGGGCTTCGACTTCTACCACCAGGCCTTCGGCATCAAGTACCCGTTCGGCAAGTACGACCAGCTCTTCGTGCCCGAGTTCAAGGAAGGCGCGATGGAGAACGCCGGGGCGGTCACCTTCCTCGAGGACTACGTCTTCAGGTCCCGGGTCACCGACTTCTCCCGCGAGGCCCGCGGCGAGACGATCCTGCACGAGATGGCGCACATGTGGTTCGGCGACCTGGTCACCATGCGCTGGTGGGACGACCTGTGGCTGAACGAGTCGTTCGCCACCTGGGCGGGCACCGAGGCCCAGGCCAAGGCCACGCGCTGGAACCACTCGTGGACCACGTTCACCACCGCGTGGAAGGCGTGGGCTAACAAGCAGGACCAGCTGCCGTCCACCCACCCGATCGCCGCGGACATCCCCGACATCCACGCGGTCGAGGTGAACTTCGACGGCATCACCTACGCCAAGGGCGCGGCGGTGCTCAAGCAACTCGTGGCCTACGTCGGGTACGACAACTTCCTGGCCGGCGTGCGCAAGTACTTCGCCGCCCACTCCTACGGGAACGCGACCCTCGCGGACCTGCTCTCCGCGCTCGAGGAGACGTCAGGGCGCGACCTCGGCACGTGGTCGCGCGAGTGGCTGGAGACCGCGGGCGTGAACACGCTGCGCCCCTCCTACAGCGTCGACGGCGAAGGCAAGTTCACCGCGTTCTCCGTGCTGCAGTCGGCCGCACCGTCGCACCCGACGCTCCGCTCGCACCGGATCGCGATCGGGCTGTACTCGCTGACGCCGGAGGGCCTGGTCAGGACGTCGTCCGTCGAGACCGACGTGACCGGCGACTGGACGCCGGTGCCCGCGCTCGTCGGGGTGCCGCGGCCCGACCTGGTGCTGATCAACGACGAAGACCTCACCTACGCGAAGATCCGGCTCGACCCGCACTCGCTGCGGACCGCCGTCTCGTCGATCGGCGCGTTCACCTCGTCGCTGCCCGCCGCGCTGGTGTGGGCCGCGACGTGGGACATGGTCAGGGACGGCGAGATGGCCGCGCGGGATTACGTGCGCCTAGTGCTCGGCGGCGTGGACTCGGTCCGGGACATCAGCGTCGTGCAGACGCTGGTGCGGCAGGCGATCGTCGCGGCGCGGCAGTACGCCGACCCGGCCTGGCGCCCCGAGGGACTGGCGTTCATCGCCTCGGCGCTGCGGTCGCTGTGCGCGTCGGCCCCGGCGGGTTCGGACCATCAGCTCGCCTACGTGCGGGCGTTCACCGGAGTCGCGACCTCGGCCGAAGACCTGGAGTTCCTCGCCGGGCTGCTCGACGGCACGGCCGGCCTCGACGGGCTCGCGGTCGACACCGACCTGCGCTGGACGCTGCTGCGGCGGCTGGTCAGCCGGGGCGTGCGCGGCGAAGACGCCATCGACGCGGAGCTGTCACGCGACGCCACCGACGCCGGCGAGCGGCAGGCCGCCGGGTGCCGGGCGGCGATACCCACGCTCACCGCCAAGCGGGAGACGTGGGAGACGCTGACCGCCGGGAAGCTGACGATCGCGATGTTCCGCGCCACGATCATCGGGTTC
>DATNBJ010000229.1:0-2814 GCA_035572055.1 Thermoleophilaceae bacterium
CAGAAGGTGGAGGTGTTACAGGCGGTGCAAGGTGGCTGACGTTTTCCAAATCGCCGAGCGCGAGTTCGGCTCGCGCCTGATCATCGGCACGGGCGGCTTCCGCGATCTCCAGACGATGGGCGAGGCGGTGATCGCCTCGGGGGCCGAGATGGCCACGCTGGCGCTGCGCCGTGTGGACCCGAACGCGCGCGGTTCGATCGTCGACGTGCTGCACGATGCCGGCTGCTTCCTGCTGCCCAACACCGCCGGCTGCTTCACCGCGCGCGACGCGGTGAGCACGGCCAGGCTCGCCCGCGAAGCGTTCGAGACCGACTGGGTGAAGCTCGAGGTGATCGGCGACGACAAGACGCTGCTGCCCGACCCGGTCGAGTTGCTCGAGGCCGCCGAGACGCTGGTGGCCGACGGCTTCACCGTGCTGCCCTACACGAACGACGACCCGATACTGGCGCGGCGGCTCGAGGACGTGGGCTGCGCGGCGGTCATGCCGCTCGGGTCGCCGATCGGGAGCGGGATGGGCATCCGCAACCCGTACAACCTGCGCCTGATCCTCGAGCAGGCGCGCGTGCCGGTGATCCTCGACGCCGGGATCGGCACCACCTCGGACGCCGCCATCGCGATGGAGATGGGCTGCTCCGGGGTGTTGCTGGCCAGCGCGGTCTCCCGCGCGCAGGATCCGCCGAAGATGGCTCGCGCCATGCGGATGGCCGTGGAGGCCGGGCGGCTCGCACACGAGGCCGGCCGTATACCTCATCGCCTCTACGCGGAGGCCTCCACGCCGATGGAGGGCGTGCCGGAGCTCACGTGACGCTCGACGAGCTGGCCGCGGCGTGGCGCGACGCCTGGGCGTCGCCCGACGGCGGCTTCGAGCATTCGTGCACGCCGGACGTGCGCTACGAGGATCCGGTCGCCATCGAGCCGCTGGAGGGAGTCGACGCCCTCGAGGGCCACGCGGCACTCGTGCGCTCGGCGTTCCCGGACCTGAGCGTGGAGGCATCCGGCACGGCGATCGGCGACGAATCGCTCGCCTGCATTCCCTGGCGCGCGGTCGGGACGCACAAGGGGGAGCTGGGCGGCCTGCCGGCGACGAACGCCTTCGTGATCCTCCAGGGCGTCCACTACGTCGAGCTGCACCACGGCGCGATCCGCCGCGCCCGCGGCTTCTTCGACGTCTACGGCGCGGCGATGCAGCTCGGCCTGCTGCCGGCGCACGGCAGCATGGGCGAGAAAGCCCTATTGCTCATTCGCGGCTTCGGGCTACAGCTCTAGGGACTAGGGACTGGGCACTAGTCACTTGACAACGATCGTCCCGGCCATACCGGGATGAATCGTGCACACGTACTGAATCGTGCCGGGCGTGTCGAACGTCTGCTTGTAGGTGCTGCCGCTCGAGATGTTGCCGTTGCCGGACTTGAAGTCGGGGCCGGGGCCGCTCTTCTTCGTCACGTCGTGGTTCACCGAGTCGTCGTTCGTCCAGGTCACCGTCGTGCCCTTGTTGACGGTCAGGGTCTTCGGGCTGAACGCGATGTTCTTCATCGAGACGCTCGCGGCCGAGCCACCCGCGGCCGGAGCCGTCGAGGCCGGCGCCGCCGACGAGGGGGTGCTGCTCGAGTTGCTGCCGCCTCCGCCGCCGCAACCCGCGACGGCCAGCGCGATTACGCCCACTGCCAGGAAACGCTTCACACCCGACACGTTAGATCACCAGGAGCTCGAGCAGCGCCTTCTGCGCGTGCAAACGGTTCTCCGCCTGCTCGAACACCACCGACTGCGGTCCGTACAGCGCTCCCTCACTGATCTCCTCGCCCACGTGGGCCGGAAGGCAGTGGAGGACGATCGCGTCGGGACCGGCCACCTCTAGCAGCGACTCGTCCAGGCGGTAGGGCTCGAGCAGGTTGCGCCGGCGGGCGGCGGTCTCCTCGTCTCCCATGCTCACCCACACGTCGGCGTAGAGGGCACTGGCGCCGGCGGCTGCCTCGCGCGGGTCGTCGGTCAGCGACACCGACCCGAGCGCCTGCGCCCGCTCCAGGATGGCCTCGTCCGGCCGCAGCTCTGCCGGCGTCGCCACGACCACCTCCACTCCCGCCTTCGCTCCGAGCAGCATCAGCGAGTGGGCCATGTTGTTGCCGTCGCCCACGTAGGCCAGCTTCAACCCGGACGTCTGGCCGAAGCACTCGCGCAGGGTCTGCAGATCGGCGAGCGCCTGGCACGGGTGATGGTCGGCAGTGAGCATGTTGATCACCGGCACGCTCGAGTGCTCGGCCAGCTCCTCCACCGTCGCGTGCGCTCCGGTGCGCACCCCCACCGCGTGCACGTAGCGCGACAGCACGAGCGCGGTGTCTCGCAGCGACTCGCCGCGCGAAAGCTGCATCTCGCCCTCGCGCAGCACCACGGGGTGGCCGCCGAGCTCGCTAACGCCAACCTCGAGCGAGATGCGCGTGCGCGTGGACGGCCGCTCGAACACCAGCGCCACGCTGCGTCCCGCCAGCGCGTTCGAGGCGCCGCGATCGCGCTTCAGCTCGCCCGCTCGCGCGAGCAGCGCATCGAGCTCCGCGTCGTCGAGCTCCTCGCCGGTCAGGAAGTGCCGCGTCACCCGTGGATCGTATTGAGGCATCCGCCGCCGCGAGTGCTCCCGTGAGATAGTGGCGTCGCCGATCAACCGCGGGAGAGGAGAAACCCACATGCCAAGAGCACGCAGTGCACCAGCCGCCCGGAGTGGCGGGTCGGCCCCCAAGGCCGGCGCCGCCGCAAAGAAATCTTCGAGCTCGCGCGCGAAGGCCTCCACCAGCCGCGCGAAGACCTCCACCAGCCGCGCGAAGA
>DATNBJ010000230.1:0-5229 GCA_035572055.1 Thermoleophilaceae bacterium
CGTGGCCGACCTGGTCTCTGGCCGCGAGTTCGCCGGCTGCCGCATCGAGGAAGTCGTCGGCCGCGGTGGAATGGGCGTCATCTACCGCGGTACCGATCTTCGTCTCGAGCGCCCGGTTGCGATCAAGCTGATCGCCGCCGAGCGCGCCACCGACGATGGCTTCCGCCAGCGCTTCGAACGCGAGGCGCGGCTCACCGCTGCCATCGATCACCCCAACGTGATCCCCGTCTACGCCGCCGGCGAGGAGGACGGCCACCTCTATCTCGTGATGCGCTACGTGGCCGGCCAGGACCTCCAGGCGCTGCTGCGCAAGGAGGGCTCGCTCGACCCGGAGCGCGCGGCGCGGGTGGTGGAGCAGGTGGGGGAGGCGCTCGACGCCGCCCACTCCGCCGGGCTCGTGCACCGCGACATCAAACCGGCCAACGTCCTGCTCGCGGGCGACCACGTCTACCTCAGCGACTTCGGCATCACCCGCGCCGACACCACCACACGCATCACCGAGAGCGGCGAGTGGCTCGGCACGCTCGACTTCATGTCACCCGAGCACCTGCGCGGCGAGCGGACCACGGCGCGCAGCGACGTGTACGCGGTGGGCTGCCTCCTGTACTGCTGCCTCACCGGGAAGCCGCCGTTCCAGCGCCAGAGCATGCCCGCGACGATCCGCGCCCACCTCGACGAGGCGCCACCTCCGGCATCGGACACGGCGGGCGTTCCGCGCTCGTTCGACGCCGTGATCGAGCGCGCGCTGGCAAAGGATCCGCGGGATCGCTACGCATCCGCAGGTGACCTGGGCCGGGCGGCCCGGGCGGCGGCGTCGGGAGAGGCGCCGGCGCCGGCGCACGGCAGTGTGGCGCGCGGTCCCGCCGCGCCCGAGCCCGAGACCAGGTGGCTGGCTCCCAAGACCACGGCCGGCCCGACGGAGGTCGTGATCGAGCCGCCGAAGACCGCCCGGGTGTCGACCCCGCGCAAGCGCCGGGCGTCACCGCGCCGGCTGGTGGCGCTGGCCGTGGCGGTTACGGTGACCGCCGCCCTAGTGATCGCGCTGCTCGTGGCCACCTCGGGCGGAACGCCGAGCGGGCCACTGAGCTCATCGGAGGTCTCGGGAGCCGCGCAGTCCTTCGCCCGCGCCTACGCCGGCGAGGACGCCGGCGCCATGGCCAAGCTGCTGACCAGCGACGTGAAGCGGGTGAGCCCTACGGACGTCGAGCGCGGCCGCGCCGCCGTGCTGGCCGCGTACAGGGGCCAGTTCGCGGCGAGCAGGATCCAGGGCTACAAGCTCGACAACCTGAAGATCGCGCCTGGCTGGGCCGGCCGCGCCTCGGCGACCTACACCGTGACGCGCGCGGGCGGCAAGGGCTTCGGCGGCACGGTGGTGTTCGGGGTGCGGCGGGTCGACGGCGATCCGAAGATCGCCCTGATCGCCACTCAGGCCAACGGCTGACGCGTCAGCAGAACTTGCCGGTGACCACGGTGACCGTGGAGCCCGGCTCCACCTTGCTGCCCGCGTCCGGATCGGTCGAGCACACCTGCTGCGAGCCCGGCAGCAGGAAGTCGAAGCCGCCGTCCGAGTTCTGCTGCTTCACCTTCAGGCCCTTGGCGGTGAGCGCGTCCTCGGCGTCCGAAGGCTTCTGCCCGACGAGGTCGGGCACTTCGACCATCAGCTCCCGGTAGACGCGCACGGCGGTCATCGCCGCCGCGGAGTCCTCGGCCCCGGCCATCACGTCCACCACGTTCTGCCCCGGGTGGAGCTGCACCTGGGTGTCGAACGCGCCGCCGCTGACCGTCACCCGCCTGCCCTCCACGCTCACCGTGGCCGTGCCGGGGGACACCGTGCCGCTGATGTTCACGCTGTCCTGGAGCAGCCGCGCCCCGTCGCTCGGGGCGGCAAGCGTGAGCCGCACCGGTGGCTGCTTTGGCGCGGAGCCGCCGCCGCAGGCCACGAGGGCAAGGGGCGCAAGCGCGCAAAGAAGAGCGAGTCGCACTGTCAGAGAGAGTAGGAGCCCTACAGGCGCGCGTCCGCCACCATCGCGGCGAACAGCACGGCGAGGTAGGCGAGCGAGAAGAGGTACAGCCGCAGCGCGGAGCGGCGGTCCGCCCGCGAGCGCAGCCGCAGCGCCATCGCCGTGAACGCAGATCCGAGCAGCAGCGCGGCCGCCAGATAGAGCGGGCCGAACATCCCGAACGCCGCCGGCAGCAGGGTGACCGCCACCAGCAGGATCGTGTAGAGCAGGATCTGCCGGCGCGTCTCGTCCTCGCCGCGCACCACGGGCAGCATCGGCACGCCGGCCGCCGCGTACTCGCCGCGCATCAAGAGCGACAGCGCCCAGAAGTGCGGCGGCGTCCAGTAGAAGACGATCGCGAAGAGGTAGAGCGAGCTACCGGAGAGCGAGCCGGTGGTGGCCGCCCACGCCACGAGCGGCGGGACCGCGCCGGCGGCGCCGCCGATCACGATGTTCTGCGGCGTGCGCCGCTTGAGCCACACGGTGTAGACGAGCACGTAGCCGAGCAGGCCGCTCAGCGCCAGCGCCGCGGCAAGCACGTTGACGGTCAGCGCGAGCAGCGTGAACGACGCGATGCCGAGCAGGGCGCCGTAGGCATACGCTGCGGCGGGAGACACCCGCCCAGAGGGGACCGGCCGCTGTGATGTGCGCACCATCGAGGCGTCGATGTCGCGATCGAAGGCGTGGTTGATCGCGCCCGCCCCGCCGGACGCCAGCGCGCCCCCGAGGCAGGTGAGCAGCACGCGCCCAACAGTCGGCGTGCCCGCCACGTACATCGTGGTGACCGTGGTGAAGAGCAGCAGCGACTGCACCTTCGGCTTGGTCATCTCCACGTAGTCGCTGACCACCTGCCGCAGCGACCACGTGCGAAGCGCGGGGAGCTGCTCGCGGGTGCGTGCTCCGGCTTCCATCAGGTGGCCACGGCCTCACCCGCACGCGAGCGCTGAGGGGCGTCGTCCGGCACCGGCGCCGGCACCCGGAAGAGCTGGATGGTGACCGCGGTCAGGGCGCCCCAGAGCAGCGTGGCGGCCGTCAGGTGAGCCGCGATCAGCGCCTCGTACTCGCCGAGCACGACGTTCAGGACGCCGAGCGCGAACTGCAGGATCAGCAATCCCAGGAGTGTCCAGGCCCACAGCCGGATGTTCTCCGTGGGCCTTCGCCGCAGCGCCAGCACGATCAGCGCGACGACCACGACCACCGTGATGTAGACGGCCAATCGGTGCGCGAGGTGGATGTTCACGAGGCGCGTGTCGCCGAAGGGCAGGATGCCGGCGTGCGCGCAGCCGGGGAACTCCTTGCCGCAGGCGGTGTGCGCCCCCGGGGAGATCTCGCCGGCGCGGCCGAAGTGCTGGGTGCCCGCCATGTAGCCGCCGGCGACGATGGCCACGAACAGAACGAACTGCGACAGCAGCGCCAGCGGCCGGAAGCCGCGCCCGCCGTCGACCGGCGGAGCGCCGGCCACGCCCGGCTGCGCGGCCCGCAGGATGAAGATCGTGATGGCGAACAGGAGCATCGCGAGGCCGAGGTGCGATGCCACGAGGGTCTCGTTCAGGTCCTGGTCCACGGTGGCCGCGCCGAGTCCCGCCTGGGCGAGGATCAGGACGGTTCCCAGCGTGGTGGCCACGACGATCGCCCGGTAGCCTCGGTAGCGCCGCCAGGCCTGTATGGCCAGCGCCGCCATCAGCAGCACGACGACGGCGGCGACGAAGCGGTGGCAGTACTCGATCACCGCGTGGAGGCTCACGCCGGGCACCACGTCGCCGCGGCAGAGCGGCCAGCCGTGGATGCCGCTGTGCGCCTGACCGCAGCCGAGCCCGGAGTCCGACACGCGCACGATGCCGCCGAGGACGATCAGCAGGAACGTGGCTGCGACGGTGCTGATCGCCAGCAGCCGGTACCGCGGTGAGGGCGCCGTCATGTGCCGGGCGCGACGGGTTGGGCCACGCTGCCCGCAACGTGCCCGGCCGCTGTGCCCACCTCGCGCCGGATGTCCTTCATGGGCTCGGCGCTGCGGACGCGCGGTACCACGTCGAAGTTGTTCTCAGGAGGCGGCGACTGCACGAACCACTCCAGGGTATTCGCCTGCCAGGGGTCGTTGCCCGCCTTCTTGCCGTTCTTAATGCTGATCACGCAGTTCAGCACCGTGATCAGGACGCCGACGCCGAGGATGAACGAGCCGACGGTGGAGATCATGTTGAGCGTGCCCCACTGGCCGCTCTGGTAGGTGTAGATGCGCCGCGGCATGCCCTCGAGTCCGAGGGAGTGCTGCACGAGGAAGGTGGCGTTGAAGCCGATGAACATCAGCCAGAACGACCACTTGGCGAGCGACTCCGACAGCAGCCGGCCCGACATCTTCGGGAACCAGTAGTAGAGCCCGGCAAAGATGCCGAACACGCTGCCGCCGAACAGCACGTAGTGGATGTGAGCCACGACGAAGTAGGTGTCCTGGAGCTGCCAGTCCACCGGGAACACGGCGAGGATCACGCCCGAGATGCCACCGATCACGAACAGGCCGATGAACCCGCAGGCGAAGTACATGGGCGGCTTGAACACGAGCGCGCCGCGCCACATGGTGGCTATCCAGTTGAAGATCTTGATGCCCGTGGGCACCGCGATCGCGAACGACGAGAGCATGAAGAACGCGAGCACCACGATCGGGGTCGGCGTGGTGAACATGTGGTGCGCCCACACCAGCATCCCGAGGAAGGCGATGGCCGCGGTGGACGCCGCGATGGCCTTGTAGCCGAAGATCGGCTTCCGCGAGAAGACCGGGATGATCTCCGAGATCATCCCGAAGGCGGGCAGGATCATCACGTAGACCTCGGGGTGCCCGAAGAACCAGAACAGGTGCTGCCAGAGCAGCGGGTCCCCGCCCTGCGCCACGTCGAAGAAGCCGGTGCCGAAGTGGCGGTCGGTGAGCAGCATCGTGACCGCCGCGGCCACCGAGGGCAGGGCCAGGATCAGCAGGTAGCTGTAGACCAGGATCGCCCAGACGAACAGCGGCATCCGCGACCAGCCCATGCCGCGTGCGCGCATGTTGTGGATCGTGGCCACGAAGTTGATCGCGCCGAGGATCGACGAGAGGCCGGTGAGGTGGATCAGGAAGATCCAGGCGTCGATCCCGTTGCTCGGGTTGAAGGCGTTGTCGGACAGCGGCGCGTAGAACGTCCAGCCGGCGTTGGGCGGCTCGAAGAACACCGAGGTGTAGAAGACGATCCCGCCGAACAGG
>DATNBJ010000231.1:0-16179 GCA_035572055.1 Thermoleophilaceae bacterium
GATCCCTATGACTACGCTCGGACCCTCAAGGACGCCAGTCGGGGGCTGACGGCAACAATTGACCTGGATGGTCTTCTGAAGCATGTCTGGCATGTCCTCAGTAGGACACTCCACTGCGAGGATGCCTCCATCTATCTGTTCGATCCTGAAGATCGACTGTTTGCGCTGGCATTGAGTCGAGGTTTAGCAAACCCAATCGACGTGGTGGCGACCGATGACTCGATCGCAGTCGCATTGATAAGCGAGCCACGCATTCTGTTTTGCGACGAGGTGGCACCGTACCCGAAGGGCAGCTTGAAGGGCAACCTTTTGTCGCGCGCGATGGCCGAGCGGGGCGCAGAGGCGGTCGTGCCGCTGATCGAGGAGAACCAGGTCATCGGGTTCATCATATTGGGCGCCAAGCGGTCCGGCGACCCGTACTTCACCAACGATGTTGACCTGCTCACCACCCTGGCCAATCAGGCGGCCGTCGCGGTCCGCAACGCCCAAACCCACGCGCGCGTAGTCCACATGAACGAGCAGTTGAACAAGGTGCTCGAGACGATCGAGAGCGGCGTGGTGGCGCTCGGGCCACGTGGCCGGATCACCCTGTTCAATCGTGCCGCCGAGCGATTGACCGGTACCCCGACGCGTCTGGCCCGCGGGCAGTCGCCCCAAGGGCTACCGGCGCCACTGCCCGATCTCCTGCAGGCGACGGCGGCGGACGGACAGGCCCGCTCGCACGTCGAGTTCGCGCTGCCGGATCCGGCCGGGCGCCTCACTCCGCTCATCTGCTCGACCCTGCCGCTTCGCGGTCCCGAGGGAACGGTCCTGGGGGCCGTGGCCGTCCTCAACGACATCTCGCGGCTCAAGGAGCTGGAGCAGGAGAAGCGTCGCGCGGAGCGCCTCGCGTCGATCGAGGCGATCACGTCGGGACTCATCCACGAGATCCGGAATCCTCTCGTGAGCATGAAGACCTACGCGCAACTTCTCCCCCAGCGCTGGAGCGACGAAGACTTCCGGGACAAGCTGAGTCGCACCACCACTCGCGAGGTCGATCGCATCGACGACCTCTTGAGCCGGTTCCGGACCGTCTCACGCGTGGCGGTGCAACCGATGGAGACGGTGGAGATCGCAGAACCGCTCCACGATGCCCTCGAAACCCTCCACGCCCAGCTCGAGGACCGCCAGATCCGCCTCCGGCAGATCGGCGACGTCGCGGGACGGACCGTGCTCGGTAACGCTTCGCAGTTGCAGCAGCTTTTCTTGAACCTGTGCTTAAATGCCATCCAGGCAATGGAACGGAACGGGGAGTTGACGGTGCGGGTGGTCGACATACCGGAGAGCGGGAGCGGCACCCTGAGCGTGGAGGTGGCGGATACCGGCCCCGGCATCCCCGAGGAGCTGCTGCCCACCGTGTTCGACCCGTTCGTGACCACCAAACCCCACGGCACCGGTCTGGGTCTGGCCATCTGCCGCGGCATCGCGGACGCCCACCACGCACGACTTGCGGTGCGCAATCACAGTGGGCGGCCCGGGTGCACGTTCACCGTCGAGTTTCCCCTCCCCTCCGCCCGGCCGAGCCGCGTCACGCCGTGAAGACCGTCCTCCTGGTCTCGGCGAGCAATACCCTGCGCACGCGGCTGCTGCGCGGGCTCGAGGGCACCTACTCGGTCTTCACCGCCGCCACCAACGACGAGGCCCTGCGCACGCTGCGTCTCACCGAGATGGAGCTGATCCTCAAGGAGGTCACCGGCCCGTCGCGCGACCTGGCCTCCTTCATCGCCTCCGTGCGCCAGCTCTGCCCGAGCTCGGTGGTGGTGTGCATACTGACGCCGGGCAGCGACCCTCGCGAGAGCGAGAGCGACGTGGAGGCCGCCGACTTCGTGTTGCTCGAGCCCTTCACCGGCCGCCAGCTCGACAGCCTGCTCAAGCAGGCCGACGACAAGCTGCGACTGCTCCAGGAGGTGGCGGCCCTCCGGGCGGCGTGCAACCCGCTCGGCACCGGCCTGCCCGAGAGCGCGGCGGACAGCGCGCCCCCGTCCCCGCACGCGGCCACCCAGATGGCCAAGGAGTTCGCCAAGGCCCTGGCCGCCGGCTTCGACCTTCCACGCGTCCTGGACCAGTTCCTCGACGGGGTGGCCGAGCTCGTGCGGCCGAGCCGCGCCGCGATCCTGCTCGCCGGACCGGGCAGCCACCTCTACCGGGTGGCGGCCTACCGCGGCCTGGCGCCGCAGGTGGTCGACGCGCTCACCCTGGCCGACGACAGCGGGCTTCCGCTCTGGCTCTCCACCGAGGGCCGGCTCATCCAGATCGAGCAGGCGCGCAGCCGCTCCGCGGACCCGGCCGCGCGCGAGATCGCGCGCGAGCTGGCCGCCCTCCAGGCGGTGCTCGCCATCCCGCTCAGCTCGCACGGGGAGCTGGTCGGCATCCTCACCCTGGGGCAGCGCATCAGTGGAGGCGGCTACGGTCGCGGCGAGACCGAGACCCTGTACGGCGTCTGCACCCACCTGGCCACCGCGGTGCGAGAGATCCGCGTCCACCACCTCCTCCAGTACGAGAAGGAGTTCAACGAGCGGATCCTCGCCCGCATGTCGAGCGGGGTGATCACGATCGACTCCGACGAGAAGATCGTGGCGATCAACGGGCGGGCCGCCGAGATCCTCGGCCTCGCCCCGCGCGAGGTGATGAACCGGGATCTACGGGCGCTTCCCTCCCCGCTGGGCGACATGCTCTACGCCGCGCTGGCCAAGGGCCGCTCGGTCACCCGCACCGAGATCCAGCTCGCCTACCGCAACCTCCCCCTCGAGGTCTCGACTTACCCGGTGATGGGCGACCGGACCGACCCGATGGGCGCGGTGCTGATGTTCGAGGACCTCACCGCCCAGCGGCAGCTCGCGCAGGAGAAGCGCAGCGCCGAGCAGCTTCAGCTCCTCACCCAGGTGGTGGCGCGCATCGCGGACGAGATCAAGAATCCCCTCGTGTCGATCAACGCGTTCATGGAGCTGATCGGCGAGCGCTACGACGACGCCACCTTCCGCAACCAGTTCTCCTCGGTGGTGGGCCGCGACGTGCGTCGGCTGGTGCAGATCTTCGACAAGCTCGCCGCGCTGGTGAACGACGGCGACTACAAGCGCGAGACCATCGACCTGCGTCAGGTGGCGGAGGAGTGCCTGGCCGAGCTGGGAGCCCAGGTGCTCCCCGCGGGGCCCGAGGAGCCGCGCCTGCTCGTGTTCACCGACGAGTCCACCCAGAAGCACGTGACCGCCACCCTCTCGCACGAGGGGCCGTCGCTCCTGGTACGAGGCGATCACGCGAACTTCAAGAAGGCCATGTCGTACCTGGTCTGGTACCTGCTCCGGAAGACGCCGGGCCCGGAGGCGAAGGTCTCGATCTCGATCTCGCACCTGGCCAGTGAGGACCGGGTGCGCCTCACCATCGCCTCGCGCAGTGCGGAGGTCCGGGTCGAGGAGCTCCAGGCGATCTTCGATCCGATCCAGGTCGTCCAGGAGAACCTCATCGACGTGGGGCCGAGCGTGAGCCAGCGAATCCTCGAGAGCCAGGGCGGCCGACTCGAGGCCAAACAAGCCCGGGGTGAGGTGAGCTTCACCGCCTCCCTGCCGGCATCGGGGCACCCATGAGCGACCGTCCACGCGTACTGGTGGTCGACGACGAGATGGGACCGCGTGAGTCCCTGCGCATGATCCTCAAGCCGCGTTACGAGATCGCCACCGCCGACAGCGGCGAGGCCGCCCTCAAGACGCTCGGCACCTTCCATCCCGATCTGATCTTCATGGACATCAAGATGCCTCAGATGGACGGCATCGAGCTGCTGCGACGGATCAAGGGGACCGACCCGAGCATCGAGGTGGTGATGATCACCGCCTACGCCTCGCTGGAGACGGTGAAGAACGCCCTCACCCACGGGGCCTTCGAGTACCTCATCAAGCCGTTCAGCCGCCAGGACCTGGAGGAGACCGCGAAGCGGGCCCTCGCCCGCCGGCAGGACGGCATCGGCACCCGCAACCAGCTCACCACGCTGGTCGACGAGATGCGCGCCCTCGCCACCAAGGCGCGCAGCCTCGAAGAGGAAGCGCGTCGCGAGGACACCAAGCAGCGGCTGCGGGTCACCCAGCTCTCGATCCTGCGCGAGATCTCCCGCAGCCTGCTCGGCCAGCTCGACTTCCGCCAGCTCTCGAGCTCCATCACCGCGCTGCTGAAGGACACCCTCGGTTACGACGAGGCCACCGTGCGCCTGGGCGCCGAGATCCCCGCCGACGTCTCCGGCGAGGCGCGCCTGGTCTGTCCCATCCGCGAGGAGGGCAACATCCTCGGCTACCTCCTGGTGGCCAACCGCTCCGCCAGTCGGCCCATCGATCCCGGCGAGCGCGAGCTGCTGGAGATGCTCTCCGACTACCTGGCGGTGGCCATCCGCAACGCGCGCCTCTACGGCGAGGTGGCCGAGACCAAGCAGTACCTCGAGCAGCTGATCGGCTCGGCGGGCGATGCGATCATCTCCGTCGACGGCGAGGGCCTCGTGCGCGGCTGGAATCCCGCCGCCGAGCGCATCTTCACCGTTCCCGCCCGCGAGGCGATCGGCCGGCCCTTCGCGAGCCTGCTCCCGGAGGAGCCGTACCACGCCCAGCGGGCCGCGCTCTCGGCGGAGAACCCGGTGCGGGCCTTCGACGTCAGCGCCAAGCGCTCGGACGGCCGGCCGCTGAACCTGGCCGTGACCCTCTCGTTCCTGCCCTCGCGGAACGGTGGGCGGTCGGGCATGCTCGCCATCGTCCGCGACACCACCGCCCAGCGAGAGATCGAGACCCAGATGCACCAGTCCGAGCGTCTCACCGCGCTCGGTCAGATGGCAGGCGGCATCGCCCACGACTTCAACAACCTCCTGCAGGCCATCCTCGGCTACGCCCAGCTGATGGGCCGCAGCCCCAGCAACGTCGACGTGGTCAAGCGCGGAATCGACGTGATCGAGAAGGCGGCCAACGGCGGCGCCGAGACGGTGCGGCGCATGCAGAAGTTCGCCCGCATCCGGCAGGACGAGCCATTCGTGCCGATGGACATGAATCAGGTGATCCGCGACTCGCTCGCCATCACCCGGCCGCGCTGGGAAGAGAAGAAGGTCAAGGGCGGCGTGCCGCTCCAGCTCGAGCTCGAGCTGGGACCGGTGCCGGTGGTGATGGGCCGGCCCGCGGAACTGAACGAGGTCATCACCAACCTCGTGCTGAACGCCATCGACGCGATGCCCCGCGGCGGGACGCTCCGCCTCCGCACCCGCCTCGCCGACCACCGGCACGCGTCGATCACGGTGTCGGACACCGGGGTCGGCATGAGCGAGGACGTACGGCGGCGGGTCTTCGATCCGTTCTTCACCACCAAGGGCGACGAGGGCACCGGCCTCGGGCTCTCCGTCTCGCACTCGATCGTGGAACGGCACGGCGGCGACCTGCGGGTGGACAGCCGGCCCGGCGAGGGCACGACCTTCACGATCACGCTGCCCATCGGCATGAAGTCCACCGACGAGGACACCACCGGCACCGAGACCCGCGGCGAGCGGAAGGGCCGCATTCTCCTGGTCGACAACGATCCCCAGGTGCTGTCCATCCTGGGCGAGATGCTCAAGGACTCGGGCCACCACGTGCTCCCGGTGCCGAGCGGCCCCGAGGCCCTGCGGGTATTCGTACCGAGCGGCTTCGACCTCGTGATCACCAACGTGGGCATGCCCGAGATGAGCGGATGGGACGTGGCCGACCGCCTGCGGGCGCGCGATCCGAACGTGCCGGTGATCTTCATCACCGGCTGGGGCCTCCAGGAGGAAGACCAGGCGCGCTGCCGCCGCCTGGGCATCTCCGCGCTGCTCTTCAAGCCGGTGCCGCCGCAGGAGCTGCACCGCACCGTGCAGGTGGCGCTGGCCGCCCGCGCCCGCTAGCCGCGCCCGCTGGCGGGGCGCGGCCCGAGCGCGCCTAGAGCCGCTCGATGATCGTCGCGATCCCCTGTCCGAAGCCGATGCACATGGTCTGCAGCCCGTAGCGCTTCTTGGTGCGCTCCAGCTCGTGCAGCAGGGTGGTCATGAGCTTGCCGCCCGAGCAGCCGAGCGGATGCCCGAGCGCGATCGCTCCCCCGTTGACGTTCACCCGGCTCATGTCCGGGTGCAGCTCCCGCTCCCACGCCAGCACCACCGAGGCGAACGCCTCGTTGATCTCGATGAGATCGATCTGCTCGAGCTTCATGCCCGCCTTCTTCAGCACCCGCTGGGTGGCCGGGATGGGCCCGGTCAGCATGATGACGGGATCGACGCCGGCCAGCGCGGTGGCCACGATGCGCGCCCGCGGCTTGAGCCCGAGCGCCTTGGCCCGCGCTTCCGACATGATCAGGAGCGCGGCCGCGCCGTCGGAGATCTGCGAGGAGTTGGCCGCGGTCACCACCCCGTCCGGCTTGAAGGAGGGCGCCAGCGCCGCCATCTTCTCCCGGTTCACCGGCACCCGCACGCCCTCGTCGACCTCGAACACGCTGCCGTCGGGCAGGGTGATCGGCGCGATCTCGCGCTTGAAGCGTCCCTCCGCGATGGCCCGGCCCGCCCGCTCGTGGCTGCCCGCCGCGAGCTCGTCGAGCTCCTCGCGCTTGATGCCCCACTGCTCGGCGATCATCTCCGCGGAGATCCCCTGCGGCACGATGTCGTAGAGCGCCTGCAGCCGCGGAGAGAGCGGCCCGTCGCCGGGGCCAGCCCCGTTCGAGCCCATCGGCACGCGGCTCATGTTCTCGACGCCGCCCGCGATCACGCACTCGTACTGGCCGGCCATGACCCCCATCGCCGCGAAGTTGGCCGCCTGCTGCCCGGAGCCGCACATGCGATCGAGCGTGGTGCCGCAGACGTCGACCGGGAACCCCGCGATCAGGGCCGCGTTGCGCGCGATGTTGAACCCCTGCTCGCCGACCTGGTCCACGCAGCCCATCACCACGTCCTCGACCTCGCTGGGGTCGATCTTCACCCGCGCCACCAGGGCCTTCAGCGTGTCGGCCAGCAGGTCGTCGGGGCGCACCCCGGCCAGCTTGCCGTTCTTCTTGCCGACGGCGGTCCGCACCGCTCCCACGATCACCGCGTTCTGCATGGCTGCCTCCTCCTCGAGCGCGCCGGCCCCGACGGCACCCGCCACGAGCGTGTTGGATTGGATGAACCGGTATTCATTCTAGCAGGCCCGGCCCGGCCGGGCCTGCGGTCGGGCTCGTCGGTCGGCTAGGCCGGTGTCCGGCGGGCCCTTCAGGACGCCGTGCGGCGCTTCACCAGGTCGGCCAGCTTGCAGAAGGCGCACACCGCCCCGGTGGTCACCTGCCCGCACGAGGTGCACTCGCGCAGCTCCACGTCCTCGGTGCGCTCGAAGGCGGGCCGGGCCCGCTCCAGGAAGCCGAAGAGGAAGTTGTGCTTGGATCCGGGCGAGGTCTCCTCCAGCCGGTCCAGCACCTGCTTGTGAGCGATGGAGGTCGCGCCCTTCGCAAAGGGACACTCCTCCACGATGTAGTCGATACCGCGCAGGAACGCATACGCGGCGGTCTCCAGCTCGGACAGCCGGTAGAGCGGCTTCACGCGCCGGACGAGCTTCGGGTGCGTGGAGGCGAGCGCGGGCGACTGGCGGGTCAGGGCGTCGGTCTGCCAGTGCATGACCGAGCCGAAGAGGGTCGCGGCCTCGTCGTCCAGGTTGTGGCCGGTGGCCACCACCACGTAGCCGTGCTGGAGCGCGGCCCGGTTCATGAGATAGCGCTTGGAGAGCCCGCACGCCGAGCAGGTCGGCCGGCGGGTCACCTGCTGCACCGTCGGGATCGGCGCGCCGACCGCCTCCGCCACTCGCTCCACGTGGAGCGTCTGCCCGCGGCTCGTCGCGAAGGCCTCGCACTTCTCCCGCGACTCCTTGGAGTAGTCGAAGATGCCGAGGTCGAGATAGAGCCCGGCGGTGCGATAGCCCTCCTCGATCAGCACGTCCCACAGGGCCAGCGAGTCCTTGCCGCCCGAGACCGCGACCATGATGGTCTCGTCGGGGGCGAACATCCGGTGACGATGGATCGCCTCCGTCACCTGCTTGCGGAAGAACTCGATGAAGTGGGGCGAGCAGAACGCGGCGTTGTGCCGTCGCAGCTCCAGCGCGGCGGTGCCCCCGCACTTGCGGCACTTCACGCGCCGCCCCCGCCGCCGCCCGACATCACCGGGCGCACCTCGAGCACGTCGTCGCCGCCCACCATCGCGTCGCCGGTCAGGAGCTCGTTGTCGCGGATCACCAGCACCGTGCTGGGCAGGATGCCGAGCTCCGAGAGCAGCTCCTTCACACGGCGCTTGCCCTCCACGTCCACCTCCCGCCGCGGGTTACGCAGGATGACCTTCACGCGCCGGGGAACCCGCTCGCCGCCTTCACGGCGCGGAGCTGCTGCAGGTGATCCGCCTCGTGGCGCACGTGCAGCTGCCACCACTGGGAGAGGTCCATCTCGCCGAAGGCCATGTGCCGCCAGCGCAGCTCGCGCGGATCGACCGCGGCCAGCCGCTCCATCGCCTGGCGGGTGCGGGTCCGGATCGTGCGCAGCTCCGCGACCAGCTGCGGCAGCGCGTGGCCGCGCTCGGGGTAAACCACCTCCGGCGCCCGGGCCGGCGTCGAGGGCGGCGGCGGCAGCGGGGCGAAGGCGGTGAGGTCCGGCGGAAACGGCGGCAGCGGCTGCGGGGCCTCCTTCAGGAGCTTGGAGGTGAGCTTGCCGGTGCCGACCTCGGCGAGGGTCAGGTGATGCAGGATCTCCCCGACGGACCAGTCCTCCTCGCGGGGGCGCCAGACGCTCTGGGCCTGGCTGAGCCCCTCGGTCTCCTTGAGGAGCTCGGCCCGCACGCTCTCCATGTCGTTCCACAACGCTTCCAGCGGAGCCGGCCATGCCATTCCGGGTCCTCCCGGTGGTCATGATACAACCGATTGATGAGCGACTCCGACGCGAATCCCCTCGCCCGTACCCCGTGGCGCACCACGTCCTCGCGGCCGGTGTATCGCAACCGCTGGATCGACGTGCGGGAGGACATGGTCGAGCTGCCCGACGGCCACACCACGCTCTACGGCGTGGTCGAGTGCAGCGAATGCGTCGGGGTGCTCCCGTTCCTCGACCGGGACACCGTCCTGCTGGTCGGGCAGTACCGCTACGTGGCCAAGGGCTTCTTCTGGGAGATGCCGACCGGCGGGCAGGACGCGGGGGAGACCCGGCACGCGGCGGCCCAGCGCGAGCTGGCCGAGGAAGCGGGCTACGAGGCCGGGCGCCTGACCGAGCTCTGCGACTTCCACACCTCCAAGAGCGTCCTCCGCGAGGTCGCGCACCTCTTCCTCGCGGAGGATCTGCGCCCGGCCGCGCGGCCTCCGGACCACACCGAGTTCATCGAGCGGCGCGCGTTCCCGTTCGCCGAGGTGCTGGCCATGGTGACGCGTGGCGAGATCAAGGACGCGATGACCATCATCGCGGTGCTGCACGCGGCGCGGCGCCGGGGACTCTAGGGCCCGCCGGCGCGCTCAGGACTTGCCGAGGAGGTACATCGCCCCGCTGGGCGCGGGAAGGCCGCCCGCGGGCTCCAGGGTGACCGCGAAGGCGTTCACGCTCGCGACGCCGGGCAATGGCCGCACCGCGAGGCTCCCGGTGCCGGAGGCGTCCACCGTGAACACCCCCGCCGACACCGGCGCGTTGCTGCCCGCGATGGCCCAGAGCTGGTACGCCTTGCCCGCGGGGATGGCGGGCAGCCCGGTGGCCACGAACACGCCGCCCGCGGTCGCGTGCCACATCACGCGGGCCCGGGCGCCGGGAGCCGGCGGCAGGCCCGCGAGGGCCACCACCTGGGTGGCCGGGTCGCGGAGGATCGCGATCACGGTCTGCTGCGCATTCAGCTCCGCGCGCAGCTGGTCGGCCTCGCGGGCGAGCGCGTCGAGCCGCTTCTCGTAGGTCGACGACACGCTCCACCCCACCACCACCGCGGCCAGCCCCGCGGCCATGGCCCCGCTCAGCACCACCGGCCAGAACACGCGCGGGCGGCGGCGAGGCCGCGGGCGCGCCGCGGCCGGCGCGGCCGCGACGCGCTCCATCAGCGCGTCCTTGACCACGGCGGGCGGCGGCTCCGGCAGCGCGGCGGCGAGGCCCGCGAGCGTCTCCTCGCACTCGCGCAGGGCGCGCACCGCCTCCGGATCGCGGGCCTGCAGCAGGGCCTCGAAACGGGCGCGCTCCTCTCCCTCGAGCCCGCCCAGGGCGTACGCCGCCGCCAGCTCGCCGATCTCGTCGCGATTCATGTCGCCGAGAGCCTCTCTCCCCTGAGCGCCCCGCGCAGCCGCTCGAGCCCGAGCCGCGTGCGCGTCTTCACGGTCCCGAGCGGCTCGCCGAGCCGGGTGGCGATCTCGGACTGGGTGAGCCCCTCGAAGAACGCGAGCTCGATCACCCGCCGCTGTGCCTCCGGGAGCTGGCCGAGCGCGGTCTGGACCAGCCCCCGGTCCTCCGCCACCACCGCCGGGTTCGGCGCCTCCCCGTCGCCCCGCCGCGACGCCACGGACTCGTCCACCGGGGCCACGAAGGTCCTATCTCTCCTACGCATGGACCGCAGCCGATCGATTGCTCGGGTCTTGGCCCGCATGACCACCCAGGCCTCCGGGCTGCCGCGGCTCGGATCGTAGCGGCCGGCCTCCTGCCAGATCTGCCAGAACACCTCCTGGAGCACGTCGGCGGCGGCCTCCGGGTCGCGCAGCACGCGCCGGATCAGGCCGAAGGCGATCGGGGCGGTCAGATCGTAGAACCGGCCGAAGGCGTCGCGGTCCCCCGCCGCGATGGCCGCGACGAGGGACGCGGAGGACTCGGAGCCGGGCGCGGCGGGGGACATGGCGCTCAATCAGTACCAGCCGCGGCCACGCACGGTCAACACATCCACGAGCGGGGGCCGCGCGTAGAGCTACTGAGGGTCGCCGGCGCGTCGCACGAGGCGGCGCGCCTTGAGCTCGTAGCGCGGCAGGCTGCGCCCGGGCACCGGGACCGCCTCCACGCGGATGCCCAGGTCCACCCGCACCGCCTCCCGCACCGCCGCCACCACCGGCGCGGCCGAGCCCTGCACCTCGAGGAGCAGGCGCACCTCGTCGAGCTGGCCGCGCCTGTACACCTCGATCAAGAACTCCTCGACCGCCGGGAAGCGCCGCACGATGCCTTCCAGCGCGGAAGGAAAGACGTTGACGCCGCGCACGATCAGCATGTCGTCGACCCGGCCGAGGATGCCGCCGTCGAGCCGGAGGAACGTGCGGCCACACGCGCACGGCCCGCGGGCCACCCGCACCCGGTCGCCGGTGCGGTAGCGCAGGAGCGGCGAGCCCGCGCGGCCCAGGTTGGTGAGCACCAGCTCGCCCTCGCGGGCGGGCGCGCCGGTGAGCGGGTCGATCACCTCGGCGATGAACTCCTCCTCGTTGACGTGCAGGCCGGACTGGGCCGCGCACTCGAACCCGTAGGCGCCCATCTCGGTCATGCCCGCGTGGTCATAGGCGCGCGCGCCCCACGCGGACTCGATGCGCGCCCGCACCGCCGGGATCCCCGCCCCGGGCTCGCCCGCGTGCACGGTGGCCCGCACGCCCAGCCGTGCGAGGGCGATGCCCCGCTCCTGCGCCACCTCGGCCAGGTGCAGCGCGTAGGAGGGCGTGCAGCAGACCGCGGTGGCGCCCAGGCTCTCCATCGCGGCCAGGCGCTGCGCGGTGTCCTGGCCGCCGCCGGGAATGGCCAGGGCCCCGAGCGCCCGCGCCCCCTCGAAGCCGGCCCAGAAGCCGACGAAGAGCCCGAAGGAGAACGGGAAGAAGATACGGTCGTCCGGCCCGAGCCCGGCCGCCCGCAGCACCACCGTCCAGCAGTGCGCCCACCAGTCCCACGACTCCGGGGTGTCCAGCCAGCGCAGCGGCGTCCCGGTGGTGCCCGAGGTCTGGTGCACGCGCACGTAGCGCGCGAGGGGATAGCTCAGGTTCGTGCCGAAGGGCGGATGGGCCGCCTGGTCCTCGACCAGCTCGCTCTTCCGCGTGAGGGGCAGCCGGCGGAAATCGTCCCAGGTTGTTAGGTCACGAGAGTCGGTCAGCCCGACCCTCCCGCAGCGGGCGCCGAGGAACGGGTTCCCGGGCAGCGCAGCCTGGAAGAGCGCCACGAGGCGCGTCCACTGATGTCGCTTCAGCAGCTCGGGATCGAGCATTTCCATACGGAATCCGGCTCGACCGTAGCATGCAGTACAATTCGGGCGCTGGTATTCCTGCTGGCCGCGCCGCGGCGGCTCGATTTCACGGCCAACGCCGAGGTGATCCTCGCCGACGGCGGGGCGACGGCGAACGCCCTCGACGGAATCGCGGTGGTGGCCGCGCCGCTGTCCGTCGCGATGGCTCAGGCGGCCATCCGTGGCCCACAGAGGACCTACCGATCGCATCATGGAGTGCAAGTCATGCGCAAGCGGCATCGCCACGAGTGGTTCGCGCGGTCGCTCTCTTGACTTGGCTCGTGGTCAGCGCCTAAGCTCCTGTCAGTTCGCGTCGCGTTACATTCGCGCGCGAATGGAGGCGTGGATGCTGTGTGCAGAATGCCAGCAGGAAAACCCCGCTGGCGCGAAGTTCTGTGGAACGTGCGGAGCGCGGCTGGCTCCCGCATGCTCCGGCTGTGGCGCCACGCACCGCCCTGGGCAGGCCTTCTGCTGGGCATGCGGCGCACGAATCCCACCGCTGACATCGGCCACGACGGCCGGCTCCCCGGGTAACCACATCCCGCGCCACCTCGCCGAGAGAATTCTGACCTCGAAGGCGGCACTCGAAGGCGAGCGGAAGCAGGTGACGGTGCTCTTCGCGGATCTCAAGGGATCCACAGAGCTCCTCGCCGATCGCGATCCCGAAGAGTCCCGCAAGCTCCTGGATCCCGTGCTCGACCGGATGATGGAAGCCGTGCACTACTACGAGGGTACCGTGAACCAAGTCCTGGGTGATGGCATCATGGCGCTCTTCGGCGCGCCGTTGGCTCACGAGGATCACGCGACGCGCGGCTGCTACGCCGCCTTGCGGATGCAGGAATCCGTGAAACGGTATTCCGAGGAGGTCTTCCGGACGGTCGGGGTGGCGATCCACATCCGCGTCGGCCTCAACTCGGGTGAAGTCGTCGTGCGGTCGATCGGGAACGACCTGCACATGGACTACACGGCGGTGGGCCAGACGACCCACCTCGCGGCCCGCATGGAGCAGATGGCCACACCGGGCTCCATCCTCATCCCCGGAACGATGCTGGGCCTGACCCGCGATGCCGTAGCCGCGAGTCCCCTCGGCCCGCGCTCGGTCAAGGGGCTGGCGGCCCCGATCGAGATCCATGAGGTGACCGGCGCGAGCACGACCGGCTCACGCCGGCAGGCGGCCGCCATGCGCGACCTCACTCGATTCGTGGGGCGGCACAGCGAGATGACCACGCTGCATCAGACCCTCGAGCGCGCGGCGACGGGGCACGGCCAGGTTGTGGCGATCGCCGCCGAGCCTGGCGTGGGCAAGTCCCGGCTGATCCGTGAATTCCTGCACTCGGACGCCGCACAGGGATGGCGCATCCTGGAAGCCACCGGCGTATCCTCGGGGAAAACGACGGCATACCTGCCGCTCATCGAGCCGCTCAGAACCTACTTCGAGATCGACGCGGCGGACACCCCTCACACCATCTGCGACAAGATCGCCACGCACCTGCATACGCTGCAGGAGGACGCCTGGCCCTCGGGGCCCGCCCTTCTGCAGGTCCTCAACGTCCCCGCCGACGATCCCGCGTGGCAGACGCTCGATCCGCTCCGCCGCCGCGAGCACACGCTCGAGACGCTCAGACGGCTGGTCCTGCACGAGGGCCGGATCCAGCCGCTGCTCCTGGTCTTCGACAGCCTGCACTGGATGGATTCCCAGACCCACGCGTTCCTGGACGCCATCGTGCAGGGCCTCACCGACAGCCGGATCCTTCTCCTCATCACCCATCGCCCGGAGTACCAGCACCCCTGGTCCGGGGCTTCCTGCTACACCGGCCTCCGCCTGAAGCCGCTGCCGGCCGATAGCGCCCGGGAGCTGCTGGATCCCCTGCTGGGGAGCGATCCGAGCCTGCAGGCGCTGAAGGGTTGGCTCATCGGCCGGACGGAGGGCAATCCTTTCTTCCTCCAAGAAAGCATCCGAGCGCTGGTCGAAACGCAAGTACTCACGGGTGAGCGGGGAGCGTACCGCCTGGTCAAGCCCCTCGCGAGCATCCAGCTACCGACCACGATCCACGCGGTCTTGGCGCCGCGCATCGACCGCCTTCCGCCGGAGGCCAAGCGGTTGTTGCAGGCCGCCTCGGTCATCGGCAAGGACGTGCCGCTCGTGCTGCTCCAGGCCATCGCGGACCTGTCGGAGGACGAGACCCGGCGCAACCTCACCATTCTCCAGACCGGAGACTTCCTCCAAGAGCTCCGGCTGTTTCCGAGCATGGAGTACACGTTCCGTCACGCGCTGACCCAGGAGGTCACCTACAATACCCTCCTCCGGGAGCGGCGCCGGGCGCTGCACGCCCGCGTGGCGGAGGTACTGGAACAGCAGCCCGCGGATCGCCCGGGAGAACAGGTGGAATCCCTGGCGCATCATGCGCTGCGCGGCGAGGTGTGGCACAAGGCGGTGTCCTACCTGCGGCAAGCCGGCGCCAAGGCCGCCGCACGCGGAGCCAATCGCGAGGCCGTGGGCTTCCTCGAGCAGGCACTGGCGGCCCTGTCCCATCTGGCGGACAGCCCGGAACGGTCCGAGCAGGCCATCGATCTGCGCCTCGATCTGCGGCCACCGTTGCTGCAGATGGGAGAGCTCGACCGCGTGCTGACCCTCTCGCAGGAAGCTGAGGCGATGGCGCAGACGCTCCGGGACGAGTCACGCCTGGCGCGCGTCTACACCTACCTCGTCAACTACTACTACCTCAAGGGCGAGCCCGAGCTGGCCATCGAGTACGGTGAGCGCTGCCTGCGGATCGGCGAGACCGCCCAGGACCGATCGCTCCAGGCCCTGGCTCGCGGGTACCTGGGCTCCAGCTATCATGCCCAGGGACGGTTCCGCGAGGCCGAGCGCGTGCTGCGCCAGAACCTCGAGGCGCTCGGCGGTGCGCCGACCGACAGCGCGACCATCCAGAACCGCATCTCGTTCGTGACATCGGCCGCGTGGGTGGCGTTCACCCATGCCGACCTGGGGGATTTTGACGCCGCATTCGAGGACCTCGACCAGGCGGCCCGGGCCGCCAAGGCCACCGGCCATCCCTATCCGCAGGCCATCGCGCAGACCCTGGCCGGCCTCGTACACCTTCGGCGCGGTGAGCTCGAGGAGGCCCTCCCGCTCCTCCAGCAAAGCGTGGACGCCTGCCGCGAGAAGGGCCTCGACGTCTGGCGCCCCATCCCGTCCTCGCTGCTCGGCCTCACTCGCGTCCGGCTCGGCCAGGTCGACGAGGGGCTCGCGCTGCTGGAGGAGAGTGTGAGCCGCACGGAGGCGCTCGGCGTCCGGGCCTACCTCGCCCTCTGGACCGCGCAGCTCGCGGAAGGCCTGCTGGCCGCGGGGCAGATCGAGCGCGCCCGAGCGGCGGCGCAACGGGCGCTGGAGCTGGCCCTCCTGCACAAGGAACGCAGCCATCACGCGCGAGCCCTCAAGCTGCTCGGCGATGTCACGGCCGCTGCGAGTCCCGCCGATCCGGCCGTCGCCGAGGACAGCTACCGACAGGCCCTCGCGCTGGCTGACGAGCTCGCGCTGCGCCCGCTGACCGCCCAGACCTTGCTCGGCCTCGGCCGGCTCTATCAGCAAACGGGCCGCCGTACCGAGGCGGCCGACCGGCTCGCCGATGCCCTCCTCCTGCTGCACGACATGGGCATGCGGCCCTGGCTGTCGAGCACCGCCGACGCGCTCCAGGCGCTCAGCCAGCTGTTCATCGTGGCCCGATCGAAGCGCGCGCTCTACGATGATCTGCAGCGTGAGCTCGGGGGTCGACCGGTCACGATCATCCTGGACCGGCGCGAAGGAGAACGCCGGCGCCGCACGCAGTCGGAAGCGCCGGAGCGACGAGCGGGTGACCGCCGGCGGCAGGCGACGATCGACGCGGCGGTCCGGACGCGCGGCTTCGCCATCGTGGTGGAGACCGAGCGCGCGGCGTCGGCGTGACGGCGACGAGAGAGCCCGTCTA
>DATNBJ010000232.1:0-3555 GCA_035572055.1 Thermoleophilaceae bacterium
CGGCGACTCCCACACGGCCACGCACGGCGCCTTCGGGGCGCTCGCGTTCGGCATCGGCACGTCCGAGGTCGAGCACGTGCTCGCCACCCAGACGCTGTCCCAGCCCAAGCCGAAGTCGATGCGGATCAACTACAGCGGCGAGCTCGGATTCGGCGTCACGCCGAAGGACCTGATCCTCGGCACGATCGGCCAGATGAGCGTGGAGGGCGGAGTCGGCCACGTGATCGAGTTCGCGGGACCCGCCATCGAGGCTCTCTCGATGGAGGGCCGCATGACGGTGTGCAACATGACGATCGAGGGCGGCGGCCGGGCGGGCATGATCGCGCCCGACGAGACCACCTTCGAGTGGGTGATCGGCCGGCCCGGCGGCCCGTCGGAGGTGCCCGGCGAGTGGCGCGAGCTCTTCACCGACGAGGGCGCGTCGTTCGACAAGGTCGTGGAGGTGGACGCCTCCGCGCTGGCGCCGCAGGTCACCTGGGGCACCACGCCCGGGATGGTTGTGCCGGTCTCCGGCGAGGTGCCGGAGCCGGATGGCGAGACCGCCGAGCGCGCCCTGCGCTACATGGACCTGCAGCCGGGCATCGCGATGGAGGAGATCCGCCTCGACCGCGTGTTCATCGGCTCCTGCACCAACTCGCGGATCGGCGACCTGCGGGCCGCGGCCGCGGTGGTGAAGGGCCGCCAGGTCCACCCCGACGTGGCGGCGATGGTCGTCCCGGGCTCGCAGCAGGTGAAGGCGCAGGCCGAGGCCGAGGGCCTCGACGAGGTGTTCCGCGCCGCCGGCTTCGACTGGCGCAGCGCCGGCTGCTCGATGTGCCTCGGAATGAACCCGGACATCCTGCAGCCCGGCGAGCGCTGCGCGTCCACCTCGAACCGCAACTTCGAGGGACGCCAGGGCCGCGGCGGCAGGACGCACCTGGTCAGCCCGGAGATGGCCGCGGCGGCGGCCATAGAAGGGCGCTTCGTGGATATCCGCAGTTGGGACAGGGAAGGGGCGGTGGCGTGAGTTTGCAGGTGTGGGGTGTCGGGTGTGGGGTGTGGGAACCGTGGTTCCTCGCCATCACGCTCGAGCCGCCGCCATCTCCCCACACCCCAGACCCCACACCCCACACCCGGAGGCATTGATGGAACCGATCCGAACCATCCAAGGCCGCGTGTCCGTCCTCGACCGCGCCGACGTCGACACCGACCAGATCATGCCCAAGCAGTTCCTGAAGCGGGTGGAGCGCACCGGCTTCGGCCAGTTCCTGTTCTTCGACTGGGCGAAGGAGCCCGGCTGGGACCTGCCGCCCAACCCGATCCTCGCCACGGGCCGCAACTTCGGCTGCGGCTCCTCGCGCGAGCACGCTCCCTGGGGCCTGCAGGACTACGGCTTCAAGGCGGTGATCGCCCCCAGCTTCGGCGACATCTTCTACAACAACTGCACCAAGATCGGGCTGCTTCCGGTGGTGCTGCCGGAAGAGGACGTGAAGGCGGTCATGGCTGCGGGCGAGGCCACCGTCGACCTCGAGAACGGGGTGGTCGGAATCGACGGCCGCGAGGTCTCGTTCCACATCGACGAGGACGCGCGCTACCGGCTGCTCAATGGTTTCGACGAGATCGGGATCACCCTCCAGAGCTCCGACGCAATCGACGACTTCGAGCGCACGCGGGAGCGCTCCGGCCCGGTCACCACATCGCTATGACGCGGGACTGGGACGCGGGCACCTATCACCGCGTTTCCACCCCGCAGCTCGAGTGGGCCCGCGAGGTGATCGAGCGGCTGCCGCTCGAGGGCGACGAGACGGTCCTCGATGCCGGCTGCGGCAGCGGCCGGGTCACGCGGTTGATCCTCGACCGGCTCCCGAACGGCCGGGTGATCGGCGTCGACGCCTCGCCGTCGATGATCGAGCAGGCCCGCGAGGCGCTCGGCCCGGACGTGGAGCTGCTCGTGTCCGATCTGACGGAGCTGGAGCTCCCGGAACAGGTCGACGCCGTGTTCTCGAACGCCGTCTTCCATTGGATCCCGGACCACGACGCCCTTTTCCGGAGCATGTACGCGGCGCTCCGGCCCGCCGGGCGGCTCGTGGTCCAGTGCGGGGGCGCCGGGAACGTGGACCGCTTCCACTCGGTGCTGCACGACGTGGCCGCCGAGGAGCCCTTCGCCGAGTACGTGGGCGGCTGGCAGGGACCCTGGAACTTCGCCGACCCGGCCTCCACGGCCCTGCGGCTCGAGAACGCCGGCTTCGAGGACGTGAGCTGCTGGCTGCAGCCCTGGCCGGTCGTGCCCGACGAGCCCGCCGCGTTCATCGAGACCGTCTGCCTCGGACACCACCTCGAGCGGCTGCCGGACGAGTTGCGCGCGCCGTTCGTGGAGCGCATGGTGGAGCGCTGCGGCGACCCGCTGACCCTCGACTACGTGCGCCTGAACATCGACGCCAGGAGGCCCGAATGACACGCATCGTCGCTTTACCCGGCGACGGGATCGGACCGGAGGTGATGGCGGCCGCGCGCCGGCTGCTCGACCAGGTAGGCGACTTCCAGATCGAGGAGCACCTCGCCGGCGGGGCGTCGATCGACGCCCACGGCACCGCGCTCACCGACGAGGTGCTGGACGCCTGCAGGAGCTCCGACGCCGTCCTGCTCGCCGCCGTCGGCGGCCCGAAGTGGGATACCACCGACCCGAACGCCCCGCGCCCCGAGCAGGGGCTGCTCGGCCTGCGCAAGGGCCTCGAGCTGTTCGCGAACCTGCGCCCGGTCAGGCCCAGCCCCGCTCTGCTCGACGCCAGCCCGCTGCGCCGCGACCGCATCGAGGGCACGGACCTGCTCGTGGTCCGCGAGCTCACCGGCGGCATCTACTTCGGCGAGCGCGGCCGCGAGGACTCGCGCGCGTTCGACACCTGCGTCTACACGGTCGACGAGATCACGCGCATCACCGAGGTGGCGTTCAAGTTCGCCCGCCGGAAGGTCACGAGCGTGGACAAGGCGAACATCCTCGAGACGTCGCGGCTGTGGCGCGAGACGGTGGGCCGGATCGCCCAGGACCACGACGTGCAGCTCGAGCATCTGCTCGTGGACAACGCCGCGATGCAGCTCGTCTCGCGGCCAACCGACTTCGACGTGATCCTCACCGAGAACATGTTCGGCGACATCCTGAGCGACGAGGCGGCCATGCTCACCGGCTCGATCGGGATGCTCCCGAGCGCCTCGGTGGGCGCCGGCGGCCCCGGCCTGTTCGAGCCCGTGCACGGCTCGGCGCCGGACATCGCGGGCACCGGGAAGGCCAACCCGCTCGCGATGTTCGGCTCCGTGGCGATGATGCTTCGCTACGGACTAGGTATGGAAGCGGAGGCGGCCGGGATAGAATCGGCCATCGACAGGGCCCTCGAGACCGGCCTTCGAACCCCGGACCTCGGCGGCGACGCCAGCACCGAGGACGCCACGAAGGCCGTCCTCGCGCACCTCTGAAGGGAGGGAAGACGTGAACACCGCGGACCTCATTTGGATGAACGGCGAGTTCGTCTCCTGGGAGGACGCGAAGGTACACGTACTCACGCACTCCCTTCACTACGGCAC
>DATNBJ010000233.1:0-31881 GCA_035572055.1 Thermoleophilaceae bacterium
CTCCTGGTCGTGGCGGGCGGCGAACACCGACGCGGTGGAGATCGTGTCGGTGAGCGAGACCAGCGCGATGCCGAGCGCGCCGGCCAGCAGCGCGGGCAGCTCGCCGTGCGGGTTCGGCAGCTCGAGCGGCGGGAAGCCCGACGGCAGCTCGCCCACGAGCGACACGCCGTGATCGCCGAGGTTCAGCGCGGCCGCGGCGCCGATCGCCACCACCACCGCGACGAGCACGCCGGGGATCTTCGGGATCACGCGCTGGATCACGAGGATCAGCACCAGCGCGAGCGCGCCGATCCCAACCGCCGCGCCCACGGTCTTGCCGTCCGACAGTCCGTTCACGAAGGCCTTCGCCTCGTCGATCAGGCCGTTGGCGTCCACCGAGAAGCCGAACAGCTTGGGCAGCTGGCCCACCAGGATCGTGAGCGCCAGGCCGTTCATGTAGCCGATCTGCGTGGGCTTCGAGAGCAGGTCGGCGATGAAGCCGAGCTTCGCGATCCCGGCCGCGAGCGTGATCAGGCCGGTGATCAGCGCAAGCATCGACGCCAGCTCCACCGCGCGCTCGGGGTCGCCGTTCGCGCCGATGAGCGGCAGGATCGTGGCGGCGATCATCGGGCCGAGCGAGGAGTCCGGTCCCAGCACGAGCACCCGCGACGGCCCGAACGCAGCGTAGCCGAGCAGGCAGAGCACGCTCGTGTAGAGGCCGGTGATCGCCGGCAGGCCGGCCAGCTCGGCGTAGGCCATGCCCTGCGGCACGAGCAGGCTCGTGAGCACGAGGCCGGCGACCACGTCGCGGCGCAGCCAGGCGATCCGGTAGCCGCGCAGCGTCAAGCGCTCGCCCCGCTCGGCACGGGCTCGGCCTCGCGGTAGCTCTCCTGGCCGAGCTGCACGAGCCACCGGCGGAGCTGCCGGTGGACCGCCTCGGCGCCGACCAGCGGCTCCGGCGGAGGCTCGAGCTCGACCGGGTGCAGGAGGAACGGGAACGACTGGGTGCCGCCCATGCCGCCGTGCGAGCCCACCAGCTCCTCGAACGCCGCGACCTCGTCGGTGTCCTGCCAGTAGGTGCTGTTCAGCATGATGTCGGCGCAGTGCGGGAAGCCGTCGGTGCGCCGCACGTGCCGCGCCGCGTTGGGGCCGAAGGGAGCGAGCGGGTCCTCGCCGTCCACGCGCCCGTGGTCGAGGTGGTTCACGCCGTGGGTGCCGAGCGCGAGCGCGCCGTGCACGCTCGAGCGCACGAGGATGAAGCCGATGCCCGGGTGCGCGAGCAGCGTCGGGATCAGCGCCGGGTAGAGCTCCTCCATCTGCTCGAGCGTCAGCCGGCCGGGCCGGCGCGGGAACGAGATCAGGCCGAGGCAGCCGGACGCCATCACCGAGATCTCGGGGATCTCGTCCTTCGCCTCCGCCTTCTCGTCGCTCTCCTCCTTGCGGCGCAGCGCCCTGCGGACGGCCTTCGACCTGCGCGAGTCGCCCGCCGCGGCCTCGGTGACCGATGCGCCGAGGAACGCGAGCGCCTCGTCGGGCCTGCCCTCGGCGGCGACGTCGTCTGGATCGGCGCTGCAGGCGTCGGTGACCACCTGCTCGAGCGTCACGCCGTAGCGGTCGAGGAAGGTCGCCCCCTGCGACTGCCCGTGATCGGACAGCACCACGAACCTGTACGGGCGCGGCGCGTACTCCGCCGCGGCCGCGATGCGCCCGATCTGGCGGTCCACCTGCCGCAGCGTGCTCACGGCGTCGTGGCGCTCGATGCCCGAGTGGTGGGCCACCTCGTCGTAGGCGAGGAAGGTCGTGTAGGCGACCGGGAGCCCGGCGTACAGGTCCGCGATGATCGCCTCCACCTGGAGGTCCCGCTGGATCACGGTGGCCCATGCCCGGACCAGCGAGTACACGAATCCGCGGTGCACGCGGGGCTGCACGTCCAGGCGCTTCTGCTGGGCCGCGCTCCACAGCTCGCTGATCACCTCGCGCACCATCAGCGCGAGCGTGCGCAGCACGTTGTAGGGGCTCGCGAAGTAGGCGAAGTAGTCCTGCCCGACGCGTCCGGGCCGGTTGCCCGCCAGCACGGTGCTCATCGTCAGCAGGCTGTGCGGAGCGTCGCCCGAGAGGATGTTCGCGCGGCTCGCGCCGTTGTCGAACAGCAGGCCGCGGCCGTTCGAGTGGCGGCGCTCCAGCTCCCGCGCGTCCTTCGGGTGGTTGGTCACGATCGGCACACCGCGGTCCTTCTCCCACCAGCGGAAGGCGGGCATGTCGTCGTTGTCGCCGTGCAGGAGACCCGCCTGGCAGGCGCCGGTCTGCGAGGACCAGTCGGTCTCCCAGGCGCGCAGGTCGTGCGTGCCGCCGCGCACCCAGCGCGCCATGTGGGGAGCGTTGCCGTCGCGCATGGCGCGCACGAGCACGTCGTGGGCCAGGCCGTCGATCTCCAGGAAGAACACGCCGGGCACGTCGGTCTCGATCCCCTGGCCGGCCCGCCGTGCCTGGCGCTTCACCACGTTGCGGACCCAGAAGCTGTCGTCGTCCACGGCCAGCAGCGAGGTGACGGCCATCGCCACCACCGTCACGCAGAGGGCCACCACGATGCCGTCGCCGAGACCGTCGATCTCGAGCCCCGGGCTGATCGCCGCGACGAGCAGCACCATCGCGCCGTTCAGCACGATCGCGCCGAGGCCGAGCGTGACCACGGTGATCGGGAGCGCGAGGCGGATCAGCGTGGGCCAGATGAACGCGTTGAGCAGGCCGATGAGCACCGCGGCGCCCAGGGCGGCGCCGAAGTCCTTCACGTGCACGCCCGAGAGCAGCGCGCTGAGCACGAGCAGCGTGATCGCCGACGCGAGCAGCACGATCACGATGCGCATCAGGGGACGGGAGCGGCGCCGCGGCTCCATGGCGAAGAGCTTCGTCAGCGGGCGACTTCGTGGCAATGATGCTCGCACCACACTTCGTTTGATGGGAGCCTTCCCCCGTGCCAGCCGAGATCACCTGGGTCGGACACGCCACGGTGCTGATCGAGATCGACGGCGTGCGACTGCTCACCGACCCGGTGCTGGGCCGGGGCGCCGGGCCGCTGGTGCGGATCGGCCCGCGGCCCGATCCCTCTGTCGCGCGGGACATCGACGCGGTGCTCGTCTCGCACCTCCACCACGACCACCTCGCACCGCGGTCGCTGCGGCGTGTGGGCGCTCCGGTGATCGCACCGCGCGGCGTGGGCCCCTGGCTGCGCCGGCGGCGGGTGCGGGAGGTGACCGAGATCGGCGTCGGCGAGTCGGCTTCGGTCGGGTCGCTTCGCGTGACCGCGGTCACCGCGACGCACGACAACCGCCGCCTTCACATCGGCCCCACCGCGGATCCGCTCGGCTTCACGGTGGCGGGATCGTCGAGCGTCTACTTCGCCGGCGACACGGACCTGTACGGCGAGATGGCCGCGCTGGCCGGAGTCGACGTGGCGCTGCTGCCGATCTGGGGCTGGGGCACGACCCTGGGCCCCGGCCACCTGGATCCCGAGCGCGCCGCCCGGGCGGCGGCGCTGATCTCACCCCGCGTGGTCGTGCCGATCCACTGGGGCTCGCTGGCGCTGCCGAAGCTGATCCGCGGCGCGGCCGGCACGGACGGGCCGGCGCGGGAGTTCGTGGACTTCGCCTCTCGCCTGGCTCCGGGGGTGGAGGTGCGGGTGCTGGCGCCCGGGGGGCGCACCGTCGTCGCCGGTTAGCTCAGTCCCGGGCTTTGCCGGCTTGAGCCCAGTGCGGCGCCGGGAACGGCGGTTTGTGCCGAGCTGTCCTGTCCTGGGCCGCAAATAGCGGCCTATTCCAGGACAGCTCGGCGCAATCCGCCTCGGACCCACCCTTTATTGCTGCCGTTCGTGGGCGCGATCGCTCGCGCGCGCGGAGACTTAAATCCCCGCGATCGCCTCCAGGCGGCCGCTCTCGATCGCCTCGAGCAGTGCGAGATGGTCCTGGTCGTTCTGCTCCGCGTACCTCTCCGCGAACTCGGTCAGCGAGCGGTCGAAGGCGTCGCCGTTTCCCAGGTACGCGGCGACCGCCACCGAGTCGCCCGAGCGGGCGTGCGCGCGAGCCAGGGTCCAGCCGCACAGGCGTCCGTAGAGGGCCATGCCGGAGGGCAGCATGCTCTGCACCTCGGCCGAGGTCTTCCAGTCCCAGAGCTGGCGGATGTAGAAGTCGCGCCGCTTGCCGTCGATCCCGGTGGTGCGCAGGAAGCCCAGGAAGATGTCCGACGCTGCCTGCATCAGCTTCTGGCCCTCGACAACCCGCTGGCCCTGGTTGCCGAACTCGGACTTGCCGCAGAACGGCTCGAGCACCGACGGCCGCGCCTCCTTCGCCTGCAGGAACAGCGGATCGCCCGAGTCGCGGCCGATCATGAGGATCACCCAGGCACGGGTGCCCACGCTGCCCACGCCGACCACCTTGCGAGCCAGGTCCACGTAGCGGTAGCGGTCGAAGAGGCGCCCGCGGTCGATGGGCAGCGTCTTCCGGTACTCCACGAGCAGCGTGTGCATCCGCTCGTGGAAGTCGCTGATCTCGCCCTTCGGCAAGAGCTCGCTGACCGGGACGATCAGCGGCGGGTCGCTGATGATGCGCGGCTCGCCGTCGACGGTCGAGGTGAGCTTGGCGAACGCCCGCGTGCTGTCCTTCACCTTCGCCTTCGCCACGGTCTTCTCGAACTGCTTGACCTGGCGCTCGGTGGCGTCCGAACCCAGGCGGGCGGTCAGGACCTTCTCGTCGACCCGCTCGTACCAGATCGAGAGCTCGCCCATGCCGGCCAGCCGCTGCATCGACATCCGGTACGCCTCCGCGCTGCCCAGCAGGATCGTGCGCCGCTGCTTGGCGCTGAAGCCGCGGTCACGGCCGGCGATCGCGATGCTCGCCATCAGCCGCTTCACGTCCCACTCCCACGGGCCCGGCAGCGTCTCGTCGAAGTCGTTCAGGTCGAACAGCAGGTCGCGCTCGGGCGACGCGAAGCCGCCGAAGTTCGACAGGTGGGCGTCGCCGCAGAGCTGGGCGCGGAACCCGGACGTCGGCGTCTCCGCCAGGTCCGAGGCCATCACGTAGGCGGCGCCGCGGAAGAAGGCGAACGGCGACGCCGCCATGCGCCCGTAGCGAATCGGCACGAGCTCCGGCACCCGGGTGGCGGCCTGCTGCTCCAGCAGCTCGATCGGGTCGGGCCGGTCGCTCGCCGGGGTCCAGTCCGCGTGACTCGAGCGCGGCGCGGTGGACCGGGCGTTCCTGCCCAGTTCCGCACGCTCTTCGGGGGAGAGGTGCGGACCGGCCTCGACGGCAGCCCGTCCGCTATCCACTTCGGCAGTGGCCATGACCGGCAGCTAGCTTCCCAACGCCGGCGAGTGGGGGCAATGTGGCTCGCCTGCGTCGGCAGGGGGTGCATGCACGAAGCGATCCGCATGCGGCCACCCTCGCAGGCCGCCTGGGGCGCTGAGAGGATGGCGCCGAGGATGCTAGGTCCGCTCGACGCCGTGGTCAGCCGGGCGTCCCGGCTTGCAAGCCGCGTGGGACTTGCGGCTGTCGACGCCGCGCTCGATTCGCGCTTTGCCGAGGAGGCCGTCGATCGCGTCCTTCGGAGCGCGCTGGCCGAGCGAGCGCTGCGACAGGCGCTCGCCGGCGCGCTCGTCGACGTGGCGGGCCAGGACATCGCCCGCCGCGCCGTGCTCGAGCGCATCTCGGAGCCGCTCGTGGCGAGCGGCGAGCTCGACCGCATCGTCGACGCGGTTCTGAGCAGCCCGGCGGCGGAGCGGCTGGTGGCGCGGATCATCGACAGCCCGCTCCTGGACGAGACCGTTGCCCGCCTGCTCGAGAGCGAGGACCTCTGGCTGCTCGTGGACGAGGTGGCCCGCAGTCCCGCCGTGACCGAGGCGATCAGCAAGCAGAGCGTGAGCTTCGCCGGTCAGGTGGCCGGCGCCGTGCGGCTGCGCTCGATGAGGGCGGACGACCGGCTCGAGGGCGCGGTGCGCGGCCTCGTGACCCGGCGCAGGCCGCCGGAGCCGACGCCCAGCGAGGAATGACCGCCATCGGCGCACAGGAGGTCGCGCGCCGCGTCCACGGCACGCCGCCGCCCGCCGAGGCCGCCGGCCCGAGCTACATCGGCCTCGTCACGCGCGCCATCGCGGCGGCGATCGACGCCGCGATCGTGAACGGCATCGCCGCCGTGACCGCCGCCGCGGTGGTGCTGGTCCTGTCGCTGTTCCCCATCGGCCACGTCGCGCGGACGGTGCTGGTGGCGGTGGGCGGCTTCGCCTTCTTCGTCTGGGTGGCCGCCTACTTCGTCACCTTCTGGGCCACCACGGGGCAGACGCCCGGCAACCGGGTGATGCGGATCCGGGTGACCCGCTCGTCAGGTGCGAGGCTGCATCTGTGGCGGGCGATCGTGCGCCTCGTCGGGGTCGTGCTCGCCACGATTCCGCTGTTCGCGGGCTTCCTGCCGATCCTGTTCACCGACCGCCGGCGCGGGCTTGCCGACTGGCTGGCCGACACGGTCGTGGTGAACGATCAGGACTGACGTCCGTCCCACAGCTCGCGGAGCACGTGGGGACGCAGGTTCTGCTTGAGCACGAAGGCGGCGGGGTTTCCCTGCTCGATCAGCTCGGGCGACAGCTCCTCGTCGCCGTGCACCGAGATCAGCACGATCATCACCTCCGGGTGGCGCTCGGCTATCGAGCGCGCGGCCTCGATCCCGCCGATGCCGGGCATCCGGACGTCCATCAGCACGAGGCTCGGCGACAGGTCCTCCACCGCGACGATCGCGTCCTCGCCGCTGCAGGCCTCTCCCACCAGCGTGAACCCGCGCGAGGCCCCGATCAGGTGCCGCAGGGCGTCGCGAAACGCCTCCTGGTCGTCGACGACGAGCGTCGTCACCTCCGTGCTGTGAGACAAAGCGTCCTGACCGGTCTGGGCATCGGCAACTACAGCGCTCATGCTGGAAGGGTCCCTCGTCGTAGTGGACCCACTATCTCAGGCGTGCCCGGGCCGTGCGAGGATGCAGCCATGCCTACCGGGTGGGGGGCTCACCAGCCCGCACCGCCCCGGCGGCGGGCCCGAAGCGGCCGTCTCGCGCTCGATCGGTGAGGTCATAGGCCACCCCCGCCAGGCCCACCACCCGGCCGTCCGCGAAGAGGGGCGCCACCGAGAGCTCCACCGTGGTTGGCCCGCCCGCCAGCTCGAGCTCCACGCGCGCCCGAACCGGAATCCCGCCGAGGGCGCGCCGGTTGATGCGCGACAGCTCCCTCCCCACCTCGCGGCCGAACAGCTCCTCGTCGGTCCGGCCGATCACGCCGTCCTCCCGGGAGCCGCCGACCTGATTGTTGAGCACCCACGTGTAGCGCAGCCCGCGGTCCATCGTGTAGAGCACGAGCGGGGAGCCCTCCACCGCGATGCGCATGTGCTCCTCGGCCAGCCGCAGCGCCTCCTGCGCCTGCTTGCGGGCGGTCACGTTCCTGTGCACGAGCACCCACGCCTTCCCGTAGTCGGGGTGCTCGAAGGAGGTCACGTCCGACTCCGCCCAGAACTCCGAACCGTCCTCGCGCCGGACGAGCTGGGTGAAGGTGCCCTCGCCCAGGTCCTCGTGCCAGGAGAACTCCGCGGCGCCGAACATCTCGGTGAAGCGCGGGTTCGCGTAGACGATCGCGCCGTCGGCCGCGCGCAGCATGCACACGCCCTCGGTGGCGCGCTCGAGGATCGCGGACTGAAGCAGCAGCTCGTTCTCCTCGAGCTTGCGATCGGTGATCTCCCGCCAGCTCAGCGCCAGGCGGCCTCCGCCGACCGGCACCGCGCGGATCTCGTACGCCTTGCGCAGCCGCCGCCCCGCCACGCTGCGCTCGTAGGTCGCGTCCTCCAGGGACGAGGGCCCGTCCGCGTCGAGCGCCTGCCGGTGCCACTCGAACAGGTCCGACTGGAGATAGCCCGGCTGGAGGTAGCCGAGCGTGCGGCCGATCTGGGACTCGCGCGAGCGGCCGGCGTCGCGGCAGGCCGCGTCGTTCAGGTGCTCCACCGCGAAGTCCACCACCTCGCCGCCCGAGTCGCGCACGGCCTTGTAGATCGCGAAGCAGTCCTCGAGCGCGTCCGTGGCCTGCTGGAAGAGGTGCTCCACGTCGGGCGTGAGCTGGGCCAGGCCCACCGGGATCGTGCCGATCACCACGGTGCCGCGCCCGGGCTCCGACTCCACGGTCAGCCGCCCCCCCAGCGACACGATTCTGTCGCGCATGTTCTGGAGACCGGAGCCGCCCGCGCGCGGGCGCACGAACCCGCCGCCGTCGTCCTGCACCTCGAAGCGCAGCTCGTCGCCCGCGGAGAGGCGGACGATCGCCGAGCGCGCGCCCGAGTGCTTCGCCGCGTTCTGGAGAGCCTCCAGGCAACAGAAGTACACGGCGCTCTCGATCTGCTGCGAGTAGCGCCCCACGCCCTGCGACCGGACCGTGGTGGGCAGCGGGCTGGCGCGGGCGGCCATGCGCAGCGCCTCGCCGATCCCATGGTCCGCGAGCAGCGGCGGGTACACCCCGCGGGCCAGCGAGCGCACCTCGTCGAGCGTCTCCTCCACATCGGCCGAGAGCTTGGCCAGCCGCTCGAGCGACGCCTCCGGGTCGTCCCGCACGGTCTCGCTGACCACCTCGAGCGCCACGCGCAGCGCCACAAGGCGCTGCTGGGCGCCGTCGTGGAGGTCGCGCTCGATGCGCAGGCGCTCGTAGTCGACCGCCGAGAGGATTCGCGCGCGCGACTCGCGGAGCTCGCGCAGCGAGGAGCGCAGCTCCGCGTTGAGGCGCATGTTCTCGAGCGCCATCAGAGCGAATCCCGACGCCACCTCGCCCACTGTCGGCTCCACCTCGGGGGCGGCGTCGTGCACCAGCGCCGCCACGGGCTTGCCGCGGATCTTCACCTCGCTCACGGCCCGTGCCGGATCGTCGCGAGGCAGGCTCACCGGCGTGCCCGTGTGGTCCACCCAGCAGCCCGGATCGCCGGTCCAGTAGGCGATCTGCAGGGACTCATCGCCGATCGCCGCCGCGAGCAGCTCACGCAGCCGGTTGCCGCTGCTGGCGCTGCTGAACTCCTCGGTGAGTTGGCGGAGAGCGTGGCTCGCCAGGAGCCGCCAGCGCAGGAGGGCGAACGCGAAGCCGATGACGAGTGCGGGGATGGCGGCCACCGCGACGTAGCCGAGGACCTCGGTCGCCTGCCCGTAGCGGTCAACCCGCCGTGCGACGAGGAACGCGACGTTGGCGGCCATCGCCAGCAGCGCGCCCGCCGTCAGCGGCACGAGCGTTCGCCTCATCGGGCGGGAGGCCCGGACGCTTCTCGTCACCAGCAGCGCCGCCGCGGACAGGAACAGGACGATCACCATCCCCTCGCGCAGCGGGCCGAGAACCGACTCCGCGAAGTGCCAGTGCGTGACCGAGAGTGCGTTCGACGGGCAGTCGCGCTCGCAGGAGCTCCACGGGCTCGGCGACGGGTAGTCGGCGAGCAGCAGGATCAGCGGCAGGTAGAGGGCAGCGACAACCGTCCCGGCCGCCGCCGCGACCACTCGGTCGGCCCTGCCTCGCAGAAGCCCCGACGGGAACGCCAGCAGCAGGATGACCACGCCGAGCTCCACGAACCAGCCGCCGATCCGGCCGATGCTGTAGGCGACGCCGTTGTCGGACGCGGCCAGAAGGCTCGGCGCGAACAGGAATCCCATCGCGATCAACAGCAGCGCGAAGCGGCTGCCGGGCTCCCGCTGGAGCGCGTACAGGCCCACCAGCACGGGCGTAGCGATCAGCGCCGCATGCAGCAGCCCGACGAGCGCACGGTCATTGCCGATCGAGGAGGTCAGCGAGACGACGAGCGCCGCCGCGGACAGCGCGAGCGCCGCGACCCCGGCCACCCACGTGCCGACGAGCGTCCGCATGGTCCGAGTCTGGCCCATGGCGACACCACCGGCAAGGGTGTGTGCATGTAGTGCCCGCCTACCCGAACCCGGGGGCGCGCGCCCTTGGCTCATCCGACCGCTGCCGGAATGCTCTGGGGCATGGCCATCGCCGCCGCTCAGGCGCTTCCGTTCACGCCTGTGTCGCGCACACATCTGGTGGGAAGGCTGACCACGGCACGCGATACGCCGCTGGTCCTGCTCGTCGCGCCGGCCGGCTACGGCAAGTCCACGCTGCTGTCCGAATGGGCGACGCACGACCGCCGCCCATTCGTCTGGGTCTCGCTGGCGCAGGGCGATGCCGGACCGGCGGAGCTGCTGCGCTCGATCGGAGGCGCGCTCCTTCCCCCGCGGCAGCAGCCCACCCTGTCCCACGTCTGCCGCGGGCTGGCGCGCAGCGAGTCGGGCCTCGTTCTGGTGATCGACGGCGCGCACGCGCTCACCACGCGAGATTCGCTGGACGTGGTGTCGGCGCTGATCGACCACTCCGGGCCGGGCACACAGATCGTCCTGGCGTCGCGCACCGAGCCGGCGCTCGGGCTGGGCGGCCTGCGCGCCCAGCGCAAGCTGCTCGAGCTTGGGCCCGCCGACCTCGCGATGACAGCGGGCGAGGCGGGGCTGATCGCCCGCGCCCACGGCTTCGAGCTGAACCGCGCCCAGCTCGACTCGCTGATGCGGCGGACCGAGGGCTGGCCGGCCGGCCTCTACCTCGCGGCGCTCGCCGCGGGCGCCGCGCCGGATCCCGACTCCGAGCTCGCGGAGCTGGCCGGGGACGACCGCTTCGTGGCCGACTACTTTCACGAGGAGATCCTCGAGCCGCTGCCCGACGCACACGTCGAGTTCTTGGCGCGCGCCTCGATCCTCGGCACGTTGTCCGGCCCGCTCTGCGACTTCGTGCTGGAGCGCGCCGACTCCGGGCGCCTGCTGAAGTCGCTCTCGCGGCAGAACCTGATGCTGCTGCCGCTCGACCGGCGCGACTGCGAGTACCGCTACCACCGCATGTTCGCCGAGACGCTGCAGGCCGAGCTGCGGCGCTCCGAGCCCCAGCTCGAGCCGGTCCTGCACCGCCGGGCGAGCATCTGGTACAGCGAGCACGGCGACGTGGAGCGCTCGATCGACCACGCGGTGGCGGCGGGCGACCTGCAGCGCGCCGGCGATCTTCTCTGGGCCCATGCCGCCGGGATCCTCGGCTACGAGTACGGCGGCCACCTCAGCGAGTGGCTGAGCCGGTTCAGCCCCGAGCAGCTTGCCGGCTCAGCCAAGCTGTCGCTGGCCGCCGCGGCAGACAGCCTGCTGTCCGGCGACCGCGAGCTGGTGGAGCACTGGGCCGCGGCGGCGCTGCGCCGGATGGACCGCGACGTGCCGGCGGCCGAGCGCGCGGCGCTCGAGGGCGAGGTGCTGCTGATCTGCGCGACCGTGACCGAGGACCGCATGGACCGCCTGGCCGAGCGCGCCGAGGCGGCCTGTGAGGCTGTGCCGGACGACAGCCCCTGGCGGGCGCTCGGCGATCTGCTCCAGGGTGTGGCCCGCCACCTGACCGGCGACCGCGAGGGCGCCCGCGTGCTGCTCGAGCGGGGCGCGCGGCGCGCGGCCCCGGGCTCTCCCGCCATGCAGGCGCTCTGCCTGGCGCAGCTCGGCCTCCTGGCGGTCGAGGAGGAGGACTGGCCGAGCGCCGAGTCGGTCGTGGCGCGCGCGCGGGCCCAGGTCGACCGCAGCGGCTTCCACGGCTACCCGGCCTCGGCTCTCGTCTACGCGGTGTCCGCCGAGGTGCAGGCTCACGTCGGGCGGATCGAGGCGTCGAAGCTGGCGCTGCGCGAGGCCGAGCGCCTGCTCCACGCGCTCAACGACTTCAGCCCCTGGTACGAGGCCGAGTGCCGCATCGCGATGGCCCGCGCCTCCGCGCGGCTCAGCGATCCGCGCGAAGCCCGCGCGCTCGTGGGCGAGGCGGCCCGCCTGCTCCAGCGCGCGCCGGACGCCGAGGTGGCCATGGCGTGGATCGAGGAGAGCAGGTCGCAGCTCGCGCGCTCCTCGGCATCGAGCGCCGGCGACGAGTGGTCGCTGACCACCGCCGAGCTGCGGATCCTCCAGTTCCTCCCCACCTGCCTGTCGCTGCGCGAGATCGCCGAGCGGCTGTACGTGTCGGCCAACACCGTGAAGACGCACGCGCGCTCGGTCTACCGCAAGCTCGGCGCCTCGTCCCGCGGGGAGGCGGTGGGACGCGCCCGCGAGGCCGGACTGCTGGACGAGGCCACGCACACCGGCGTGGCCTGGCCGGCGTAGCGGATTTCACCCGATCCGAGGTATGCGCGCGCGGGTCTCTGTTCGTAGCTTCGCGCCATGTCCGTCACCCAGACCTCGATCGAGTCGGCGATGGCGGACTGGCGCTGCGCGGCGAGGCGCGTCAGCCGCGCCTGGGAGGCCTGGCTCGCCTCGGAGGACGAGGAGCGCGATTGGGCGCACGAGATGTACCTGGATGCGCTGGCCCGCGAGGAGCAGGCGGCGGCTCGCCTCGAGTGCGACATCCGGGGGCTGAGTGAGCGCTCCCCGTAGCGACTGGCTCGACGATCTGAAGCGAGTCGACACCGCCGTCTACGCGGCGGTCGCCGAGACCCCCACCCCCACTCTCGACCGCGGTCTGCGACGGCTCTCCCACGCGGCCGACCACTCGAAGCTGTCCATGGGCGCCGCCGCGCTGCTCAGCGTGTTCGGCGGCCGCTCCGGCCGGCACGCCGCCGCGATGGGGCTGGCGTCCGTCGGCGTGACCTCGGCCGTCGTGAACCAGCTGGCCAAGCGGCTGGCGCCGCGCCGCCGTCCGGACCGCGTGGTGCACGAGGTGCCGGCGGTTCGCCACGTGCCGATGCCCTCCTCCACGTCCTTCCCCTCCGGGCATTCCGCGGCGGCGTTCGCGTTCGCCACGGGCGTGGGCCACACGCTGCCCGACGCCGCCGCCCCGCTGCGGGGGCTCGCCGCCGTGGTGGCCTACTCGCGGGTGCACACGGGGGTCCACTACCCGGGCGACGTGGTCGCGGGCGCGCTGCTCGGGAGCATCCTCGCCCAGGTCACCACGCAGGTGCTGGAGCGCCGTTCCGGCTAGTGCGCGCCTACCGGAATACGCCAGAGCGCACCATTGCTGCGCCCGCTGCCTGTTGCGAACTTTGAGCCTCCTATTACCTCCGCAGGAGGCGAGATGAGCGTTCACACAACCGTCAACCGCGAGACCTATGTGCCGTCCTATGAGGACGAGCGCGGCAGCGGCTGGGTCACCTTTGCCGGGATCCTGTTGCTGATCATCGGCACGCTGAACACGATCGAGGGCATCGCCGCGATCTCCAAGTCGGGCTTCTTCGTCAACGACACGAAGTACATCGCCGGGGATCTGAGGGCCTGGGGCTGGACGGTGCTGTTCATCGGCATCGCGCAGGTCCTGCTCGGCCTCGGTGTCTTCGCCCGGAACCAGTTCGCACGGTGGGGCGGCGTGACCGTCCTCGGTCTGAACTCGATCGCCCAGCTGATGTTCATCCCGGCCTACCCGTTCTGGTCGCTGGCGATCTTCTCGCTGGACATCCTCGCGATCTACGGCCTGGTCGCCTACGGCGATCGCCTGTCCAAGGCGTAGCCCGGCCCGAGTCGGACCGCAACCGCACCGCCCGCCGCGTGGCGGGCGGTGCTCTCAGCGCGACTGCCAGATCGCCGTGTACAGCTCGTGGGCGGCGATGAAGTCCGAGAGCTCGCCGGCGCCCCCGTAGGCCTCGAGGAGCTCCTCGACGTACTCCTCGCCCGCCCCTCGCGTCCGGGCGCTCGTCACGACTCCCGCGACGTCCCATTCGACCGGGCCGGTGCAGACGTCCTCGAGGTCGTTCCACAACAGCCCCGCGCCGGTGCGGAGGAGGTTGCCGACACCCGCGTCGCCGTGGAGAGCCTGCGCCGGAAGCGGGGAGTCGAACACCAGCGGCGTCAGCTCATCCAGGCGAGCGCGAAGCTCGGGCGCCGGGTCGAGTCCCGCGAGCCAGTCCCGAATACCGATAAGGGGCTCCAGCTCGCCCGCGTACTCGGCCAGCGCCGAGTGCAGCCGGCGCAGGGAATCACCCAGTTCGCCGGCGCCGGGCAGAGCGGGAAAGGTCTCGTGCGCGACGTAGTCCCAGATCGTCATCCAGAGCCCGTCGCGCTGGTGCGGTCCGGGCGGGAGCAGACGAGTCGGGGAGACCGCCAAACCCCGTTCGCCGAGGAACTTCCCGACCGCCACTTCCCGTGTGAGCCAGGTCTCCAGGTCGTCGTGAAGGACCGCTGTCGCAGTCATCACGCGGGCCACGGCCGGCGACGGCTTGAGGTGCACCAGCACGTTGCTGCCGCCCGACAGGACAACGGCGTCCGCGCACGGCACGTCGTAGGCCTCGGCCACTGCACACGCCGCTCGCACCGCACGAAGCTCCCCGGTCACCGGGCACAGGATGCCCGGACGCGCGCCTAGCCGCAGTCGACCTTCGCGAAGCTCTGCTGGTACGCGGTCGAGAGCTGCTGCAACGCGGTGGTGAGCTGGGTCTTCGCGTCCGCCACCGACAGAGACGACCCGAGGTTGCTCGCGATCGAGCTCAACGCCGAGCCGAACGTCTGGGTCGCGTCCTGGACCTGCTTCTTGCGGGTGTCGTTCAGGTCGCCCTGGGCGTTCGCGATCTTCTTCAGGTCGTCCTGGATCGAGGTGAGGCTGCTCTTCACCTTGTCGGCCGTGATCGTGGCCGGCGTCAGGCCCTTCAGCGAGCTCACCTGCTTCGACAGGTCGTCGCGGGCGTCGCAGACCTGGCTCTTCGCCTTGTCCTCCTTGGACTGCCCGCCGCAGGCCGCGACCCCGAGGGCCGCGGCCAAGACGAGCGAGATGAGGATCGCGACCTTCATGTCCCTAGGCGGGGACCGCGTCGCCGTGGAGCGCGTCCTGCAGCTCCTTCTCGGCTTCCTTCGACAGCGAGGACTTCAGCACGGTGCCGCCGTACTGGCTGAGCGCGTCGACGGCCTTGTCCGGGGTGACCTTCTCGACGACGACGAACAGCGCCGAGGTGCCGGGCTGGACGAGGTCGCGGACCTGCTCCTGGAACTCCTTGTTGATGCCGCTCTTCTCGACCTTCCCGAAGAGCGCGCCGAGACCGGCGCCGACCGCCATGCCGAACACCGGCACGAAGAAGAGGAGCCCGAACAGAAGCCCCCAGAACATGCCCCACGTCGCGCCTCCGCCCACGGCGTGGTGGGACGTGTGCACGTGGTACTTGCCCTCCTTGTCGCGGACGATCACCGCTACGGCGTCGGGCTCGATGATCAGGTCCTGCGCGAGACGCTGTACCTCCTCGGCAGCGAGGGATGCCGTCGTCTCGTCGGGGTACCCGATGGCGACTAGGTCCGCCATGAAGTCCTCCTAACGCGTTGAATGCTGGTCGCGCGACGGTAGGAGCCCCAGGGAGGGGCTACATCATCCGAACGGGGTGAAACTTCAGCCGGCCAGGATCTTGGCCTTCTGCTGCTCGAACTCCTGGTCGGTGAGGATGCCCTGGTCGTGCAGCTGGGCCAGTGACTTGAGCTGCTCCACAGCCTCGGGCGAGAGGCCGCCGGGCGGCATGGCGCCCGGCTCGGGCTCCGGCTGCTCGTCGCGCGCGCGGTTCTTGCCGGCCATGTAGACGCCCGCCCCCACCGCGGCGGCGCGCAGCAGAGGCCGGCGGCGCATCAGCGGCATCCGCTACGCCCCCGCGTCGGGAAGGGAGAGCCCGAGCGCCACCATCAGCTCCGGCGCGGCGGCGACCACTCGCGGTCCGCCCACCTGGGGTGCGACGGCCTTCAGCACCCCGACGATGTCCTCGGGGGTGGCGCCGCCGTCGAGCGCGTTCGCCACCTGCCACATGTAGGACGCCGGCGGAGCGTCGAGCGCGATCAGCGCCGCGATCTTCACAAGTCCGTACGTGCGCTCGTCGAGACCTGTCGACGCGCGCGCCTCCTCGCGCAGCGTCAGCGCCTCGGTGACCAGCTCGACGTCGCCCTGGGAGAGACCCGCCAGCATCTCGTGGGTCTCCGGGGCGACCGCGGCCATGGCGAGAAGATACGGACGCGCCAATATGCCGCGCCAGGGTGCGCACACCCCAGCGCAGGTGTGGTCAGGACCAAATCGTGCGTACGTTGACGGACGCCCGAGGGCCCCCTACTGTTGCCCCCTGAGACCGTCATATGACGGGATCGTCAAGGAGGGGCGTGGCCCATGCAACACGCAACGCTTGACTCGAGGACGCAGCCCGACCCTGTGGAGCGTCCGATACGAGTCGTCATCGCCGAAGACGCGTACCTGGTGCGAGAAGCCATCGAGCTCATCTTGTCCTCCGCCCCGGAGATCGACGTGGTGCGTGCGGTGAGCGACGGCTCGTCGCTGCTCGCGGCGGTCGACGAGCTGAACCCCGACGTCGTGATCACGGACATCCGGATGCCGCCGTCGGTCAGCGACGAGGGGATCCGCGTGGCGCACACCCTGCGTGAGACCCACCCCGAGATCGGTGTCGTGGTGCTCAGCCAGTACGCGGAGCCGCGCTATCCGCTCGCTCTCCTCGAGGGAGGGTCCGCGCGGAGGGCGTACCTGCTGAAGGAGCGCGTGCACGACCGCGGCGAGCTCGTCGCGGCGATCCAGAAGGTCGTGGCCGGCGAGTCGGTCATCGATCCGAAGGTCGTCGAGGTGCTCGTTCAGGCTCGTGCGCGCGAGGACAGCTCGCCCCTCGCGGAGCTCACACCGAGGGAGTACGAGGTGCTGGCGGAGATCGCGCGGGGCAAGTCGAACGCGGCGATCGCCGAGTCGCTGTTCCTGACGAAGCGCGCGGTCGAGAAGCACATCAACGCGATCTTCATGAAGCTCAACCTCTCGAACCCCGACGACGTCAGCCGCCGCGTGACCGCGACCCTGCTGTTCCTCGGGTCGCTCGAAGAGGAGTAGCGCGCCAAGCCCGCACGGCCACGGGTCGTGCGGACCCCCCGGGCGGACACCTGCCGACGCCCTTGCCCGGCGAACGGCGCCAGTCGATCCTGGCAACCCATGACTCGTGGTCGCCGCATCGCCGTAGCCGGCGTGCTCACACTCGCCACCATCGTCCTCCTGGTGGCGGTCCTGTCGACCTGGGTGAAGCGCCAGGTTCTCGACACGAACAACTGGACCAACACGAGCTCGCAGATCCTCGAGAGCAAGAACGTCCAGACCGCTCTCGGCGCCTACCTCGTGAACCAGCTCTTCACGAACGTCGACGTTGCCGGGCAGCTTCAGCAGACGCTGCCGCCACAGTTCCAGGCACTGGCCGGCCCGGCGGCCGGTGGCCTGCGCCAGGTCGCCGACCGCGCGGCGCCACGGCTCCTCGCGCGCCCGCGCGTCCAGGACGCCTGGCGGCTCGCCAACGAGAACGCCCACGGGCAGTTCCTGCGGATCCTGAACGGCGGCGGCCCCGTCGTGTCGACGGGCAACGGCCAGGTGGTCCTCGACCTGAGCGCGCTCGTCACCGCGCTCGCCGGCGACGTGGGCCTCGGGCAAAAGGTGAGCGGCGCCCTGCCGCCCGACACAGGCAGGCTCACGATCATGCGGGCCAACCAGCTCAAGACGGCGCAGGACGTGGCGAAGGGCATCCGCCATCTCTCGATCATCGCCGCGATCGTCGCGTTCGCCCTGTACGCGCTGGCGATCTTCCTGGCGCGCGGCCCGCGCCGCCGGCTCACGCTGCGCACCACGGGCTGGTGCTTCTTCGGAGTCGGCCTCTTCTGTCTGCTGGTCAGGCGCATGGGCGGCGACTGGATCGTCGACGGGCTCGTACGCGCGGACTCCGTGAAGCCCGCCGCGCACGACGTGTGGAACATCGGCACCGGGCTGCTCAAGGCGATCTCGGTCGCGTTCGTGATCTACGGGCTCCTGCTCGTGGCGGCGGCCTGGCTGGCCGGCCCCACGCGCTCGGCGCAGGCGGTGCGGCGGGCGCTCGCTCCCTCGATGCGCGATCACCCGGGGCGTGTCTACGCGGGCGTGGGCTTCGTCTACCTACTGGTGCTGCTCTGGGGGCCGACTCCCGCGCTCCGTCACATCGTCCCGATACTGATCATCGCCGCGCTGATCGTGCTCGGCGTTGAGTTGCTGCGCCGCCAGACCGCGATCGAGCACCCCGATGCGCAGTCGGGCGATGCCACGGCCAATCTGCGCGCCTGGTGGGCCGCGCGCCGCGGACACCCGGCCGCCGGCGCCGGCAACGGGCACGTGAAGGAGCTCGAGCGGCTCGCGTACCTGCGTGACACCGGCGCGCTCACCGACGACGAGTACACGAAGGAGAAGGGGCTGCTCCTCCAGAGCTGATCCGGATGCCGACCCGAGTTGGAGAATCGATGACCGACGTCTTCGTGCCGCAGGCAGTTGGCTCACGCGACGACCAGTACTCGCCGCTTCGCTACTGGTACCTGTTGGCCGCCACCGGTGCGTTCGGGCTGATCGTCGGCATCCTCGTGCTGTCGGATCCGAGCCGCTCGCTGAAGACGCTCGCGGTCATTCTCGGGATCTACCTGCTGCTGATCGGCACGCTCGTGATCATCCGGACGGCCGCCGCCGAAGACAGCGGCGCCGGCGGCTTCGTGCTCGGCGCGGTGACGCTCATCGCCGGCGTCATCCTCGTCCGCCACCCGAGCCAGAGCATCGTGCTGATCTCGATGGCGCTCGGCGTCTACTTCCTGGTCGCCGGCGCCCTGGCACTGGCTCGGGCGATCGTGGGGCCGGGGCGGCTTGGAGCGCTGATTCGGGCCGTGGTGCTGATCGCCGCCGGTGCGCTGATCACCTCCTCGCCCGACATCAGCGTGAAGACGCTGGCGCTGTTCACCGGCATCGCGCTGTGCCTCGAGGGAACGCTTCAGATCATCGAGGCCCTGATGCTGAGGTCGCTGCACCATCAGGCTGGCGCGTAGTCCCCTTGTGGGATCGCGCCTAATGCGAAATGCTGCTTGAGTGGGGTTAGGCCCAACCCCCCAGTCCGAGGCGCTGCGTTCCGGCTTCGGCACGTGGCGGCCTGCTGATCTGCTTCGAGCGGAGGGGCGGCGCTATCCGCTGGGCATAGCGCTGCTGACGGGCCTCTACTACGGTGCCGCGCGCCTGGGGCTCGCGCTCGACTTCTCCGGACCGGTGGCGGCGCTGGTGTGGCTGCCGGTGGGGGTCGGCATCGCGTTCCTCTACCTGTACGGGCTGGCCTACTGGCCCGGGCTCGTGATCGGCGACCTGCTGGTCAACGACTACACCTCGCTTCCCATCGGATCTGCGGTGGGCCAGACCGTGGGGAACGTGGCCGAGGTTGTGCTGGCCGCGTGGCTGATCCAGCGCCTGGTGCCGGACGGCCGTCCGCTCGGCGGTGTGCGGCCGCTCACCCGGCTGCTCTTGATCCTCGGGCTGGGCACGGCGGTGAGCGCCACCATCGGCCTGCTGTCGCTGAGGCTCGGCGGCGTCGTGGACACGGGCGACATCCCGAAGCTGTGGCGCACCTGGTGGCTCGGCGACATGTGCGGCGCGCTGATGGTGGTGCCGCTGATCATCGCCTGGCACGACCTGCCGCCACGGTCGTGGCTCGAGCGCAACCGCCTCGCCGAGGGTCTGCTGCTGCTCGCCGGGATCGTGGCCATCAGCGAGCTTGCCGTTCACACGTCGCGCCCGGTGGCCTACCTCCAGTTTCCGCTGCTGATGCTCGCCGCCTTCCGCTTCGGCATGCGCGGCGCGACGCTCGCGCTGGCGATCGCGTCCGGATACGAGGTCTATGCCACGACCCATTACATGGGTCCCTTCGTCTTCAACTCGATCACCCAGAGCATCCTGGCCACCCAGCTCTTCATCGTCGTGGGCGCGGTCACCACCCTGGCGCTTGCCGCGGTGCTCATCGAGCGCGACAGGTACGCCACTCGCCTCAAGGCCTCGCGCGCGCGGCTCGTCAGGGCGGCAGACGACGAGCGCCGCCGCATCGAGCACAACCTGCACGACGGCGCGCAGCAGCGGCTCACCGCGCTGGCGATCTACCTGGGCATGGCCGCCGATGAGGCACGCCAGACGCCGGCGCGCGCGCCGGGGCTGTTCGACCGCGCCGAGCGAGACCTCCTGTTGGCGATCGACGAGCTGCGCGAGCTGGCCCACGGCATGCACCCGCCCACGCTGCGGGCGAACGGGCTGGGCGGCGCGATCAGGAACCTCACCGCGGCTTCGAACGTCCCGGTGAGCGTGGACGACATGACCTCCGGCCGGTTCGACGAGCCCGCGGAGGCCACCGCCTACTTCTTGCTCGTCGAGGCGATCACCAATGCGCAGAAGCACTCCTACGCCACCTGGATCCGCGTGCACGTGGAGTGGTCCGAGGGCGTGCTCGACCTCGCGGTGGACGACGACGGGATCGGCGGCGCCCACGAGAACGGCGGGCTCGGCCTTCAGGGGCTGCGCGACCGGGTCGAGGCCTTCGGCGGACGCTTCGACGTCGGCGATCGCAACGGCGGCGGCACACGGGTGGCCGCGACCATCCCGGCCCACGGCGTCAGAGGCTGAGAATCACCCCTTCGGGATGATGCCCCGAGCCGCCCGCGGCTCGATGCTCGCGCGATGCCGGAAGCGCCGGCGGTTGGGAGCAACATGTCGCGTCGGCCCGGCGAGCCCTGGTCTCGCTTCGTCGAGCGCGTGGCGAGCGCCTTTGGCCTCGTGCTCCTGCTCGTTCTGATCACGTACGTGCTGCTGTCGCTGACCAACTTCCGGGAGTGGCCGGGTGTGATCAGCGCCCTGGCGAGCTCGACGAGTGCCGTGGTCGCGCTGGCCACGGCCCGCGTCAAGCACACCACCGTCCGCTGGGCGGGCCGCATCGCCGTCGTCGCAGTTGGCCTCCAGGTGGTCGCGGTGGCGTCGGACCGCAAGGCGGTGCTCGGCGTGAGCGCCCTGATCCAGGTCTGCCTCCTGTCGGTCGCCGCGTTCGCGGTGCTGCGCGCGGTGCTGCGCGACAGGGAGGTGGGCTTTCGCACGATCCTCGGCGCCATCAGCGTCTACCTGGTCCTGGCGCTGCAGTTCGCCTACGTGTACGTGGCCATCGACAAGCTCCAGTCGGGTTCGTTCTTCGAAGGCAACCCGACCCTCAGCAACGGCGACTACGTCTTCTTCAGCATCACGACGCTGACCACCACGGGCTACGGCAACCTGGTGCCCGGGGGCCAGCCGGGACAGATGCTCGCCGGGCTCGAGATGCTCACCGGCCAGCTGTTCGTGGTCACCCTGATCGCCGGACTGGTCAGCCTCTGGGTGCCGGGCCAGCGGATCCGCGAGCTGCGCCAATCATCCGAAACGGATGATGCCGCCGGGCGCGACCCTGCCTAGCCTCGCCGCACCGACGAAAGGAAGCGCATGACCGCTCCGATCGCAGACACACATTCCGCCGGAGGCCAGTCCTCCAGGGATTACGCGCGCGAGTATGGCGGCTCACTGACCGGGTCGAACGACAACGGCTGGGTCGTGTTCGCGGGGACGCTGATCGCGCTCGCCGGCTGCATGAACGTGATCCACGGGTTCGCGGCCATCGGCAACTCCAGGGTCCTCCCGGAGCACGCCGAGGTGGTCGTGAGCAACCTCAAGGCCTGGGGCTGGGCGGTCCTCATCCTCGGCGTGGTGCTGATTCTCGCGGCGATCGGAATCTGGGCCGGCAACCAGGTCGCACGCTGGTTCGGCGTGGCGGTGCTGTTCCTGAACGCGCTCGCCCAGCTCACGTTCGCCAGCGAGTTCCCGATCTGGTCGCTCACGATCTTCGGCCTCGACGTGCTCGCGATCTACGCGCTCGTGGTGCACGGACGCGCCCCCGCGCGCGAGTAAGCGGGGGCCGGGTGCCCACGCTCCGCGCCGCACGCGAAGCGGCGGACCGGGCGCAGGCCCGGGCGAAGGAGCTGCCCTGGACCCCGCGCCTGCTCGAGTCGTTCGAGCGCGAGCAGCGCTCGGGCGCCGGCCTGCTCGCGGGCGGCCTCGCCTACCGGCTCTTCTTCTGGCTGGTGGCCTTCGGCCTGCTCATCGCCGCCGTGGCGAGCTTCTGGGTCCGCGACAGTGGCGGCAGCCTCCAGGACGCGGCCAAGAGCTTCGGGCTGAGCGGCGTGGCGGCACGCTCCGCGGCGACCGCCGTCGAGGATGGGTCGAACGCGCGCTGGTACATGCTCGCGTCGGGGCTGATCCTGGCCGGCTACTTCGGCCTCGGCGCGGTGCGGGCGCTGCGCGTGGCGGCGTTCATCGCCTGGGGGATGAAGCCCTTTCGGCTGCGGGGGCCGCTGCGCGCCGCCGGCATCTTCAATGGGCTCTTCGTGCTTGGGCTCGTGGCCACCACGTTCCTGTCCTGGGTGCGTCACCACTCGACCCCGCTCGGGCTGCTGATCACGATCGCCTCGGTCTTCGCCTACGTGGCGCTCGGCGTCTGGGTGTTCATGCTGCTGCCGCGCCCGCCGCTCACCACGTGGAAGACGATGCTGCCGGGCGCGGTGCTCGCCGCCGCCGGGCTGACCGCATTCCACGTCTTCGTCGTCTACTACCTGTCCGCCAAGCTCGAGCGCTCGCCGAACCTCTACGGCACGCTGGGCGCCGCCACGGTGGTGCTGCTCGGGCTGTACCTCATCGCCCGCGTGATGGTGTCGGCCATGTTCCTGAACGCCACGCTCGCGCGGCCGCGCGGTTCACCTGATACGGGTGATGATGAGCGGCACGCGGCATTCGATGCTCTCCAGCGGTCGAATGACTGACACGGATACCGCGCGCAAGCGGATCGACGAGTTCATCGCGCCGTTCCGGGTGAAGCCCGGCTCGAAGGTGACGCTGGCGCACGACTTCGACCCCGCCTTCAAGGCCGGCATCGAGAAGAAGAAGCGCGGCGTGGAGCTGCTCGAGACGGGCGTGCAGATGCTGGCCGAGTACCAGGCACGGCTCGCGGCGCAGGACACGTACGGGGTGCTCGTGGTCCTCCAGGCGATGGACGCCGCGGGCAAGGACGGCACGATCCGCCACGTGATGAGCGGCGTGAACCCGCAGGGGGTCGCCGTGCACAGCTTCAAGGTCCCGTCCGCGGAGGAGCTCGATCACGACTTCCTCTGGCGCTACGCCCAGCGGCTGCCCTCACGTGGCGAGATCGGGATCTTCAACCGCTCGCACTACGAGGAGGTGCTCGTCGTCCGGGTCCATCCCGAGAACCTCGACCGGCAGAAGCTCCCCAAGGACACCCGGGACGACATCTGGCAGCGCCGCTACCGCGCGATCAACGACTGGGAGCACTACCTCTGCGAGAACGGCTTCCGGGTCGTGAAGATCTTCCTCAACCTCTCGAAGGAGGAGCAGCGCCGCCGCCTCCTGCGGCGCATCGATCTTCCCTCTCACAACTGGAAGTTCTCCGCCGCGGATCTGAAGGAGCGGGCGCGCTGGGACGACTACCAGAAGGCGATCTCGCGCTGCCTCTCGCACACGAGCACCGAGTGGGCGCCGTGGTGGGTGATCCCGGCGGATCGCAAGTGGTTCGCGCGGATAGGCGCGGCCGCCGTGCTCGTCCACACGCTGATGGACATCGATCCGCAGTTCCCGGCCGTGGACGACGAGCAGCGCACCTCCCTGCTCGAGGTGAAGGCTCAGCTCGAGGCGGAGGCCCCTGACGGCGCGGCGCCGGACCCGTTCGAGGAGGAGCAGAAGCCGGCCGAGACCGCGGCGAGCTGAGGGCGGCGAGATGGCCACGGTCGCCCGTCCACCCACGCAGGCCGATGCAGCGTCCGATCGCTGGTACGCGGTGTCGGGTGACGACGCGGCGCAGCGTCTCGGCGTCGACCCGACCGCGGGGCTGTCGGCGGCGCAGGCCGCCGACCTCCTGAGCACACGCGGCCCGAACGCGCTCCCGGCCGAGAAGCCGACGCCCGGCTGGCGCCGCTTCATCGACCAGTACCGCAGCTACATGCAGCTCATCCTCTGCGGCGCGGCGATCGTCTCGCTCGTCGTGCAGGAGTGGAGCACCGCGGTGCTGCTCGTGTTCATCACCGTGCTGAACGCCATCGTGGCGCTGCGCCAGGAGGGCAAGGCCGAAAGCGCGATGAACGCGCTGAAGTCGATGGTCAGGCCCACCGCGCGCGTACTGCGCGGCGGCACCGACTCCGAGATCTCCGCCGAGGAGATCGTGGTGGGCGACGTGATCCTGCTGACCGCCGGCGACGCGGTGCCGGCCGATGGGCGCCTGATCGAGGCCTCCGCGCTCCAGATCGACGAGTCCGCCCTCACCGGCGAGAGCACGCCGGCGGCGAAGGAGATCGACGCTCTCGAGGACGCCGAGCTGAACCCTGGCGACCAGACCAACATGGTGTTCATGCAGACGCCCGTCACGCACGGGAGCGGCGTGGCGGTGGTCACGGCGACTGGCGGCGACACCCAGGTGGGCCGGATCGCCGGCATGCTCGCGGCGACCGAGAAGGAGCAGACACCGCTCTCCAGGCAGCTCGACACGCTCACGCTCTGGATCGCGGCCGCCGCCGGGTTCACGATGGTCGTGATGTTCGTGCTCGGCGCCGGGCGCGGCGAGTCGGCTGATGTCCTGTTCACGAGCGCCGTCGCGCTGGCGATCGCGTCGATCCCGGAGGCGATGCCCACCGTGCTTCAGGTGATCCTGTCGCTCGGCGCCTCGGATCTCGCCCAGCGCGGCGCCGTGGTGAAGGACCTGACGTCGGTCGAGACGCTCGGCTCGACCTCGGCGATCAACTCGGACAAGACCGGGACGCTGACGCTCAACCAGGTGACCGTCGTCGAGCTGGTCGAGCCCGACAACCGCTTCACGATCTCGGGCACGGGCTATGGCCTCGAGGGCAAGGTCCACCGCGCGGCCGGGTCGTCGGACCTGAGCGAGGACGCGATCGTCCCCTACGTGGTGGCGAACGACGCCACGCTGACGGACGGAAACCTGATCGGCGACCCCACCGAGCGCTCGCTGCTCGTGCTCGGCTTCAAGGCGGGCCTCGACATCGGCGCCACGCGCGAGCGCTATCCGCGCGCCGCCACGCTGCCGTTCGACCCGAGCTACAAGATCATGGCCGCGTTCACGACGATGCCGGACGGCGGCATCCGCTGCCACGTGAAGGGCGCCGCCCCCGCCGTGATCAGCCGCGCCACCCGCGCGCTCTCCGGCGGCGTGGAGGTGCCATGGACCGACGAGTTGCGCAGGCAGTCGGAGGCGGACGTGGCGCGCATGGGCGAGCGGGGCCTGAAGGTCATGGCCGCCGGCTACCGCGACCTCGAGCCGGGATCGTTCGACGCCGACGGTGACCTGCTGTCGCTCGCCGGCGAGCTGGTCCTGACCAGCCTCGTCGGAATGATGGATCCGGCCCGCGACGAGTCGAAGCCGGCCGTGACGGACGCCCAGCACGCGCAGATCCGCGTCCGGATGGTCACCGGCGACGACGTGATCACCGGCGCCGCGATCGCGAAGGAGCTCGGCATCGAGGGCGAGGCGATCCTCGGCGCGGAGTTCGCGGCACTCGACGAGCAGGCGCGGCTCGAGCGGATCGACTCCATCGGCGTGGTGGGCCGCGTGGCCCCCGAGCACAAGGTGCTGCTCGTCGACACGCTCAAGCAGAAGGGCGAGGTCGTGGCGATGACCGGCGACGGCGTGAACGACGCGCCCGCCATCAAGGCCGCCCACATCGGCATCGCCATGGGCAGCGGCACCGAGGTGGCGAAGAACGCCGGCCGCATGATCCTCTCCGACGACAACTTCGCCACGATCGTCCACGCGGTCGAGCAGGGCCGGAAGCTCTACGACAACCTCCTGAAGTACGTCCGCTTCGTGATGATCACGCTCGTCGCGTTCGTGCTCACGTTCCTCGGCGCGTCGCTGCTCAACATCGCCCAGGGCCAGCCGTTCAGCTCGCCGCAGGTGCTCTGGATCCACTTCGTGATCAGTGCCCCGTTCGGTGTGGCGCTGGGCCTCGACCGGCAGACGCCCGGCCTGATGGACCTCCCGCCGCGCTCGCGTGACGAGTCGATCGTGAGCAGGGCGCTGCTCGTCACCGCCCTGCTGGTCGGGCTGTACATGGCCGTGGTGATGGACCTGCTGATCCACTACGGCTCCGCCCACTACCACGACACCGCGCTCGGCTCGTCGATCGGGCTCAGCGCGTTCGGCCTGATGATCATCGTCGCGGCCTACCAGTCCCGCGGCGTGTGGCAGTCGATCCTCCGCTCGGACACGCTCGACAACCGCACGATGAACCTCACGGCGATCGGGGTGTTCGTGCTCGTGCTGTTCTCGACCCAGCTCGACGCCTTCGAGCGCCTGCTGGGCACCGAGCCGCTCAAGGCGGGCCAGTTCGGACTCGCGCTTGCGGCCGCCGTCCTGCTGTTCGTCCTCTGGGAGCTCGGCAAGCTGGTGGCGCGCAGGCGGAGCGCCTGATGGCGCGCCGGCTGGCGGCCGCGGCCGCGCTGGTGCTCACCCTGGCCACGGTGGTCCTGGCGATCACGGTCGCCGTGAACAACTTCCCGCGCGGCATCACCGTGCTCGCCTGCGTGGTGGTGGCTCTGCTCGCGGCCTGGTGGGGCATCGCCCACCACGGCGCCGCGCGCGGCATCGGCCTCGGGCTCGCGGTCCTGCTCCTCCTCGGCGCCGTGGCGCTGATCGTCTTCGAGGGCAAAGCACTCCAGGACCTGCTCGTGCTGGTTCTGGCGGTGCTCGCGCTGGAGATGGCCCGCCGGGCGTTTCTCTCGCGCGCGGACCTACCCGCGGCGCCGCGCCCAGAGCGCGCGGTGCTGTTCTACAACCCCAAGTCCGGCGGCGGCAAGGCCACGCGCTTCCACCTGGCCGACGAGGCGCGCAAGCGCGGCATCGAGGCCGTGGAGCTGAAGCTCGGCGAGGACCTCAGGGAGCTCGTGCGCCGCGCGATCGCCGACGGCGCGGACGCGCTCGCGATGGCGGGTGGCGACGGCTCGCAGGCGATCGTCGCGGACGAGGCCGCCGCGCACGGCCTTCCCTACGCGTGCATCCCCTCCGGCACCCGCAACCACTTCGCGCTCGACCTGGGCGTGGACCGCGACGACGTGGTGGGCGCGCTCGACGCGCTCGTCGACGGGCGCGAGCGCGTGGTCGACCTGGCCGAGGTGAACGGGCGCGTGTTCGTGAACAACGTGTCGCTCGGCGTCTACGCGGAGGCCGTGCAGCGCCAGGGCTACCGCGAGGCGAAGCTGCGCACGATCGCCGACACCGCGCCCGAGGTGCTCGGCCCGGGCGCCGGGGGCCTCGATCTGCGCTGGGCGGGTCCCGACGGGCGCGAGAACCGCTCCGGAGCGGTTCTGCTCGTCTCGAACGATCCCTACCGGATGGGCCACGCGCTGGCGTCGGGCACGCGTCCGCGCCTCGACATGGGCATGCTCGGCATCGCGGTGATGGGAGTGAACGACGGCGCCCGGAACCTGCAGTGGTCGTCCGACACGTTCCAGGTCGACTCCGGCGGCAACGTGGCCGCCGGCATCGACGGCGAGGCGGCCAGCCTCGAGCCGCCGCTGGTCTTCCGCTCACGGCCGGGTGTTCTGCGGGTGCGCATCGCGCCCCACCATCCCGGCGCGTCGCCTTCGGCGCGGATCCCCGAGGGCCCGTTGGGCGCCGTTCGCGGCCTTGTGCGCATCGTGTTCGGTCACGCCACGGACTGAAGCGACTGCCGGTTCGCGATGTGGGTGCGGGCCCATTGGTAGGGCCGCGTGGTGTGGTCGTGCGCGATGTGGTCCTCGATCTCGGCCAGCTTCACCTCGCGGGCCAGCCGGCCGGCCTCGCCCTTGGCGTAGGCGATCCGCAGGGCATGCGCCTCGAAGGTCTCGCCCCTGCCCCGCGTGAGGATCCCGATCGCCTCGCGCTCCACCGGGTCGAGCCCGAGGCCGTCGAGCTCCCCGATCGACACGGGTGTGTGCTCGAGCACGTCGTGCAGGAACGCCACTCCCTGGGCGCCGGGGCGCACCGCCGCGGCCACCCGCTCGAGGTGGTCCACCACGAGGTCCCCGGAGCGCGTTCGCTGGCCGCCATGGCTCAGGAACGCGATATCGCGTGCGGTCGAAGCATCCATCGCTTCTCGCCGTTCAGTGTCACCCAGCGGGGAGTTCCGCCGCAACCGTGGGGACACCCGACCGGGGTCGGGTGCGCGCCCCCTGGCACACACACATGCACGCTTCATTGTCCGGCGGCGGCCGGGTTGAGAGCCTCCCGTCAGAGTCCTCTAAGCAGGTCACAGGAGCTGATGGGAAATGGTCATTGGAGCTGACTACCCGCTGGCGAACATCATCTGGACGATGCTGGTGTTCTTCGGGTTCGTCATCTGGATTTGGACGTTGTTCATGGTCTTCGCCGACCTCTTCAGCCGGCACGACGTCGGCGGCTGGGGCAAGGCCGGCTGGACGCTGTTCGTCATCGTGCTGCCGCTGCTCGGCGTGCTGGTGTACCTGATCGCCGAGGGCAAGGGCATGGCCCAGCGCAGGGCGAAGGACATCGAGACGAGCCAGGCGCAGTTCGACCAGCACATCCGCACGGTCGCGGGCGGCCCCGCGGCCGAGATCAATCAGGCCAAGGCGCTGCTCGACAGCGGCGCGATCACGCCTCAGGAGTTCGAGCAGCTCAAGGCCAAGGCCCTCGCGGGCGAGAGCGCCCCCGCCACGCCCCAGTACGCCGGCTGACCTCCTGCCGGCAACTTCAGCGATCGAGGCGGTCACCCGAGACCGCCTCCTTCGCTGAATCCCCGGCCTGAGCCGACCGCGCGACGATCAGGAGCAGCTCCTCCCGGGCGGTCACGGTCACGATGTCGTCCACGTCCGCCCCCTCCGCGCAGCGGGCCCGCCAGCGTGCGCCCTCGAGCCACACCTCGCCGTCGGGCCTGCACGGGGCGGTCACCCGCGCCTGGGCGCCGATGAGCGCCTCCGCGCCGGTCTGCACACGGCGGCCGCGGACGGTTCGCCACCAGAGGAACACCTCCACCGCGCCCAGCACGAGCCCGGCGGCAAACGCGATCACGTCCCACGGGTCGGGGAGGACCAGGAACAGCACGATCGCGAGGATGATCAGCAAGCCTGGTCCCACGGTTTCACTCGCGCCGGCGCGCCACATCATCCGTTAGGGGTGATGCGGGCCCCGCGGCGCCGCAGGATCCTCCCGGCCATGCCACGAGTCGCTTCCCTGGCGATCGCGGTGCTGGCGGGGTTCACGGCCACGCTCGGTTTCTCGGCGTGTGGCTCTGGCGAGGCCGCCGACGCGGCGTCCACCGTGGCCGCCAAGGCCTCCAGCGCCGTCGCGCAGGCCACCGAGACCGAGTCGGAGTCGTCGGCCGAGCCGAAGACCACCACCCGCGAGACCACGCGGACGGTGACCCAGCAGCAGGTCACCTCCGTGACCGCCAGCAAGTCGGTGAAGGTGCAGATCCAGGGCGGCACCACGCGCACCAGCAGCACCGACGCCGGTGGCTCCGACGGCAGCGGCCTTCCGGGCTGGGCCTGGGCGCTGCTCGGCGCGGGCGCCGTGGGCCTGCTGGTCGGGGCATTCGCGCTCGGACGCCGCCGCAAGGAGCCGCCCCCGCCGCCGCCAGAACCTGGCGCACAAGCATAGGCCCAGTCGGCGAACCTTTCTCCCCCAGCTTTGTTTACAGGAGTAGCCCTCGGGTACTCCGAACGCGGTATGAGGTCCCTCCCCTCACTTCTTCTGGCGCTTGCCGCCCTCCTGGTCCTCGCCGGCCCCGCCGGCGCGGCCACCTACTCGAACCCCGCGAACATCGCGGTCCCCGCCGGCGGGACGCTCGGCAACGCGAACCCGTACCCCTCCCAGATCTCAGTTTCGGGCGCCAGCGGCACCGTGCGCAAGGCCACCGTCACGCTCAAGGGCTTCGCCCACCAGTGCTCGATCGACGACGACCTGCTGCTGGTAGGGCCGCACGGCCAGAGCTCGATCCTCATGTCCGACGCGGGCGACTGCGACAACGAGAACCCGCTCCGCGCAGGCGTCGATCTGACCTTCGACGACGCCGCACCTCGCTCCGTTCCCTGTCTCGACAAGAACTCCACGCCGACCCGGCTGCCGGGCGGCACGTATGCGCCCACCGACTACTCGCCGCCGGCCAACCACGTGCAGAGCGCCTGCGATCCGTTCTCGGACCTCGACCACCACGAGCCGCCGCCGCCCGGCCAGCCCGGCGCGCTCGCCGACGTGTTCCCCACGATCGCGAAGCCAGCGGGCGGTTGGGGCCACCAGCTCGCGGCGTTCAACAACACGGATCCGAACGGCACCTGGTCGCTCTACATCGTCGACCAGTACTCCTTCTCCGTGGGCCGGATCGCCGGCGGCTGGCAGCTCAACCTGACCACCTCCACCTCGCCGATCCCCGCCCCCGGCCCGCTGGGTACGCCGCGGGCTCCCAACATCGCGCCCAGGCTCGACCCGCGTGGGCTCAAGTCCAGGCAGAGGGTCCTGCGCCAGCGCGGTGTGGTGGCCACATTCACCACGAGCGTGGCGGCGAAGCTGTCCGCGAGCGGCACCGTGAAGGTGGGCAAGAGGTACAAGTTCCGCTCGGTGAGGCGCAGCGTCGAAGCGAACAAGAAGGTCACCGTGAAGCTGCGGCTGTCGAGGTCGGCGCTCAGCGCGGTGCGCAAGGCGCTCAAGGCCCACAAGAAGCCCAAGGCGAGGATCACCCTGACGCTGACCGGCGCGTCCGGCCTCAAGAGCAGCGTGACCAAGACGATCACGCTGATCCGCTAGCGGCTAGCCCTTCCCGTCGTCGCCGATCTGCAGCACTGACAGGAACGCCTCCTGGGGCACCTCGATGCGCCCCACCTGCTTCATCCGCTTCTTGCCCTTCTTCTGCTGCTCGAGCAGCTTCTTCTTGCGCGAGATGTCGCCGCCGTAGCACTTGGCGATCACGTCCTTGCGCACGGGCTTCACCGACTCGCGGGCGATGATCTTCGAGCCGATCGACGCCTGGATCGCGACCTCGAACTGCTGCCGCGGAATCTGCGCCCGCAGCCGCTCGGCCATCGCGCGCCCGGCGTCGTACGCCTTGTCCTTGTGGACGACCATCGAGAGCGCGTCCACCATGTCGCCGGCCAGCAGGATGTCCAGCTTCACGAGCTCCGACGGGCGCATCCCCAGCAGCTCGTAGTCGAGCGACGCGTAGCCCCTCGTGCGCGACTTGAGCTGGTCGAAGAAGTCGAGCACGATCTCCGCGAGCGGCAGGTCGTACTGGATCTGCACCCGCTCGGACGACAGGAAGTGCATGTCCACGTGGGTGCCGCGGCGCTCCTGGCAGAGCTCCATCACGGCGCCCACGTGCTCCTTCGGGCAGAGGATCGTCGCCCGGATGTAGGGCTCGCGGATCTCGACGATGCGCGCGCGGTCGGGCATGTCCGACGGCGAGTGAACCGGCACCGTCGTGCCGTCGGTGAGCACCACCTCGTACTCCACCGTGGGCGTGGTGGCCAGCAGCTCCAGGTCGTACTCGCGCTCGAGGCGCTCGCGCACGATGTCCATGTGCAGCAGGCCGAGGAAGCCGCAGCGGAAGCCGAAGCCGAGCGCCTGGCTCGACTCGGGCTCGTACGACAGCGCCGCGTCGTTCAGGGCCAGCTTCTCCAGCGCGTCGCGCAGGTCGGCGAACTGGTCGGTGTCCACGGGAAAGAGCCCGCAGAACACCATCGGCTTGACCTCCTGGTAGCCCGGCAGCGGCTCCTTCGCGGGCCGCGCGCGGCTGGTCAGCGTGTCGCCGACGCGCAGCTGCGACACGTCCTTCAGCCCCGTGATCACGTAGCCCACCTCGCCCGCGTGCAGGCCGTCGGTGGGGTGCAGCTCCGGGTCGAAGAAGCCGATGTCGTCGATGTCCGCCTGGGTGCCGGCCTGCATCGCGAGGATCGGCTCGCCCTTGCGCAGCTCGCCGTCGACCACTCGCACGTAGGCCACCACGCCGCGGTACTGGTCGAACTCGGAGTCGAAG